>JBGSJD010000740.1:0-1539 GCA_041742195.1 Hyphomicrobiaceae bacterium | reverse complement strand
CGAGGCCGAGCCAGGCAACGCCCATGGCGCGCGATGGCATCCGCTTCTGCGCCTCATCGAGCGACCGGTAGAGCGTCGCGGTCACATAGGCACCCGGCAGCAGCGCGCCATCGACCGGCAGCGCCACCTCGGTGCCGCCCTTCGGAACGTCGACCTCCTGGATCTGGTGCAGCGAGCCCGAAACGACGGCGATCAGGGCGCGCCCCGCCTCGCGGCTGTTGATGCGAAGACGCGCACTCTCGCCGGCCTTGTAGCTCTTCTTGTCGAGCGCGATGTCGAGCACTTCCGGGCTGTCGCCGTCGCCGGCGGGCTGCCAACCCGACGTGAACACGACGCTGGTCAGGTTGCTCCCCGACTGGCCGTCCGTCACTTCCAGCCGGTAGCGTCCCCACTCCGGCTTGAAGGCTATACGTGCCGGTTGCCCGTCGCGCCCCTGCGCCGTGCCGTTGGCCACCTTGCGCGTCGTGGTGATGCCCTCGTAGCGCCATTCGCCGTCGTGCGAGTACCACTGCCAGCGCTTGTCGAGACGCACCATCTGCCACGTGAATGTCCGCTCGGGGGCGACCTTGCCGTCGGCACCAAGGCCGATGACATCGAACCGCGCCTCGTCACCCTCGCCGACCTGATCACCGGTAAAGAGCGGCTTCACACCGATGCGCGGCGCGCCGGTATCGACCGGCAGCGTCACCCGTCGCTCGATGGCGCGCCCGCTCGGTTCCTTGAGCCGAACCAGCACGTCGGCTTCGAGCGGCCTGTCCGTCCGCGGCAGCTTGGGCGGCTCGAACGCGATCGACGCGACGCCCTGAGCGTCCGTCGTCGCGGTCTCCGCGATGGATTCGCGAACCGCGAGCACCGTGTCATCCGACTTCCCGAACTGATACCCCGGAAAGCCTGCGAGCCCACCTTTGGCGAGCCGCACGATCACCTCGCCGTCGGCCGACAGCCCAACGGCGGGCGGTCCGTAGAGGTAGCGGCCCGTGATCCCGACGCTGCCACGCTCGCCAGCCCGCAATGCAGGGGTCCCGGCCTTGAGATCGAGCGCCAGCCGCTCCGGTACGAAATCCTCGACGAGGAAGGCTGTCTCCGCGAGGGCTGCCGACTTCGGGTCGGCATGTAGGCGCGCTCGCCACGTGCCCGTCATGGCCTGCCGGCCGAGCCCGAGGCTGTGGTTGCGGCCGCCGAGCCCGCCATCCGGAAGTACGATGCGGAGATGCTCGACGCCGTCCGGCCGGACGACGATGAGCGTGGCGGCCGCTGTCGCCGAACGCCCCTTCGCCGTGCGCAGGAGACCGGTCAGATGCACCGTCTCGCCCGGCCGATAGACACCCCGCTCGGCATAGAGATAGCCGTCGAGCGGCCCGGGAGGAGCCCGCCCCGCGACACCCCGATCGGAGAGATCGAACGCCGACGTCGCGAGATCCAGGAGCGCGTAATCCTCGCGCCCTTCAGCGACGAGGAGCCGCGCGCCGTTGCCACCCTCGCCACGGAGCAGCCCCGGCTCGAAGCGCGCATAGCCGCGGCTGTCGGTCTCGGCGCTCG
>JBGSJD010000739.1:0-3323 GCA_041742195.1 Hyphomicrobiaceae bacterium | reverse complement strand
CCGCCGGCGCCGCGAAGCGCACGGGATGGGTCGCGGGCCTTCACGCCATCCACCGGAAGCTGATGGCGCCGGAGTGGGACGCGACCAGCGACGGCATCAACTTCGCGGCCGTCGTCGTGGAGATCGGCAAGCATCTCGCGCCCGACGCCATCGTCACGTCGGACGCCGGCAACTTCTCGAGCTTCATCCACCGCTACATCGGCTTCAAGCCGGGGCAGACGTTCCTCGCTTCGGTCGTCGGCGCCATGGGCGCGGGGATGCCGATGGCGGTCGCGGGCGGGCTCCGGTTTCCGGGCCGGCAGGTGGTCGCGTTCGCGGGTGACGGCGGCGCTCTGATGACCGGGAACGAGATCGCGACGGCGCGGCAGTACGGCTGCAACCCGATCCTCGTCATCTCCGACAACAGCATGTACGGCACCATCGGGATGCATCACGAGATGCGCTATCCGGGGCGGCCCTACGTCAACGCGACGCGCCTCACGAACCCGGATTTCGCCATGTGGGCGCGGTCGTTCGGGGCCGAGGGCATCACGCTGACGGACGCGGCCGACGTACCCGACGCCGCCCGGCGCGCTTTCGCGGTGAAGGACAAGCCGGTGGTGCTCCACGTCCACACCTCGGCGGACCAGATGAGCGCCTGGAGGCGACGGGGGTGAGGGGCGAGGTTTTTGGGGGGGGGGGGAAGCGGATTGATTCGTGATGGGGGGCATTCTCAGGCGCGTCGTGGGTTGGCTCGGGCAGGCCGGCCGGGCCATCGCAACTTGGCTCGGCAGTACGCCGGGCCTTGTTGCGACGTTTGCGCTCGCGCTGTTCGCGCTGCTCGCCATTTCGGCCTACGTCGACGGGACGCTCGAGCGCATTCCGTTCTTCGGCCTCTATGTGGGGCTCGCGGTCCTGACGCTGGCCGCACCCGTCGCTCTCGTCTGCCTGCATCGGTGGCGCCAAGAGCGCGTCATCGACAAGATCCGCCGCATCTTCACGGTCGCCAGCGAGCAACTGGCCCAAGGCAACGATACGGCGGCCCGGCGGGCGCTCGCCTCAATTCGTCGCTGGGAGCAGCATTGGCGGCTCGGCGACAGCGTGACGTACCGGGCCGGGTATTCCGTCTTCGTGGTCGGCCTGACCACGCTCATCGCGGCGTCGCGCCTGTTCGTGCTGACGTTCGTCGGTGACCTCCAGCCGCCCGGCGAGCAGCGACCCACGGACTTCGCAGAGACCTTCCAGTACTACGCCGAACGCCCCATTGCGCTCTGGGCTCTTGCGTTTCTCGCATTCTCTGCCGGCCTGATGGCGACGACCCAACTGAAGGACCTGAAGGGCGCGCCGTGGTCGACGTTCTACGGCGATCAACTGGCGGCGGTCCTCCGCGCGGGGCGCGGGCTGAGTGCGGCGCCGCGCGGCCGAAAGCCGGCTCGGAGCGGCATCGTTTCTGATCGGGAGCTTCTCGGCCTGCCGCCGGTGTTCACGGCCGCCGAGTTGAAGCGCGCCTGGCTCACCCTCGTGCGCGAGTTGCATCCGGATCGCTATCCGCTCGCCGACACCAGCGAGAAAGCCGCCAAGGATGCCGCCCTGAAGCGCGTCAACGCCGCGCGCGACCGGCTGGCGGGGCAGGTGGTGGAGTGAGGGGTGGGGGGGGGTCGAGGGCTTAGAAGGGATTGACGGGACGTGGAAGGGTCGAACGGTCGACCATCACGTGCTGACAGCTATCGTCGCTCGGCAGCCATCGCTATTCGTCCGAGATCATGTCTGGAAACCGCCGCTTGATTTCATTCCTTACCCCGTCATCCAGGGCATAAAACATCTCAGCCAGGGCACTACGGGCTTTGCGAGCCGCGGTCGGCTCCATTTCCAGGGTCAATGCTGTCATCTCATTGAACCAATGATCGAAGTCCCGCAGCTTGGCGGTGACTTTGGCGGCGACTTCCAAATCCATGGCTAAATCCTTTCGATAGGCGGCCGCGGCGACGATCGGCGCTCAAGGTATTTCAGCAGACTTCTCTCACATAAGTTGGTTCAATCGCGCCAATACGGCTTCACGCAGATCTTGAATAGTGTCGTAGTCAACCAGCTCAAACCGCTGATCCAGAGATTCGGATGATATATTTGCTCCATCTACATAAATCCATACTTCAATTGCCGCGGCCACGCATATGAGCTTAAGCGCAACTTCGCCGTTCTCGTACATTTCTCTGAGCAATTCATGTCCTTTGGATACAACAATGCTCTCAACTTCGGATGCCAAATCTTCTTGAAATGGGCTGAGATTGGGTGGGATCATTTCCATGCTTCTATTGGTCAAGAGAATAAACTGGCTATCCGATGGCACACCTATGCCCGCATCCACCTTGGCCGCGTCGGTGTTCTGCCCCCGTCAGCCCTCGCTTTGCGTGTCCGGCCAAAGCACGTCCAGGGCAAAGTTGTGGGCCGAGAATGGTGGCGCCGAGACGGGGTCCGCTTCCTTGTAGGTGCTGTGCAACGTCCAGCGGCCGTCGCGCAACTCGAACACCTCCAGCGTCAAGGCATCGGGATCGACCAACCAGCAATGCGCGACTTTGAACTCGGCATAGATCGCGAGCTTGTCGGTCCGATCCAGCCGCGCCGTGGAGGGCGACAGCACCTCGCAAACCCAGTCCGGATGCGTCGCGATATAGGCGGTTTCCGGCAGTCGCGGCAGCCGCTCCCGGCGCCAGCCGGCGATATCGGGGACGATCACGTGCGGTCCCAGATGTAGCTCGGGTTCCATCGAGAAGAGCCACCCGCCCGGCCCACCACGGCGCTTCTGGAACGGGCTTACGATCTCATCCGCCAGCGAGGTGGCGGCCACGCCGTGCCTCGGCGCCGGACGCGGATGCGCGTGCAGCACACCGAACACGATCTGGCCGACCATGTTGGCGGGCAAGGCCTCAAGGTCGGCATAGGTGGCGGGTGTCTTCGGCCTGCGGGCGAGCATGAGAGGAAAGCTAGCAGGTTTGCGCGACGCGCGCGACCCGGCTCGGGTCTGGGGAACCACCCGACAGGCAGTCCAGAACTTCCGCGCTACTTGGGAAACCGCAAACAAATCAAATTGATGGAGGGTTGGCGCGCCCTGCGGGAATCGAACCCGCCTTTGCAACGTGAAAGGCTGCCGTCCTAACCGATAGACGAAGGGCGCGCGCGGGGCGGACAATAGGCATGGGGGGCGGGGTTAGCAAGCCTCGCGTGCGACTTTTCGAGAGGTTCGGACGAGAGGCCGCGCCCCCGTCCGACGCCCTCCCCACCGGGCCGTCAGAGTTGCAGCGCCGCCTCGCGCGCAAGCGCCCGAAACCGTTCGGCAAACGCGGCGC
>JBGSJD010000738.1:0-2444 GCA_041742195.1 Hyphomicrobiaceae bacterium | reverse complement strand
ATGCCAGCCGTGACGCCGCCACCCGTGATGACGTTACCGTCCTTCACGACGCGCTCCGCGACGGGGATGGCGCCGAACGCGGCCAGCATGTCGCGGCTCATCCAGTGGGTCGCGGCGCGCTTGCCCTTCAGGAGACCGGCGGCACCGAGCACCAACGCACCGGTGCAGACACTGGTGACATAGCGCGCGACGGCCGCCTGACGCTGCAGGAATGCGAGCGTTTCGGCGTCGTTCAGGAGCGGGTTCATGCCGCCGCCGCCCGGGACACAGACGAGGTCGAGCGCGGGGCAGGTGTCGTAGGTCGCGGTCGGCATGATGCGCATGCCGCCGTTGGCGGTGACCGGTTCGAGCGTCTTCCAGACGAGATGAACCTCGGCGCCCGGCAGCTTGGTGAAAACCTCGTAAGGGCCCGTCATGTCGAGCTGCGTGATCTCCGGAAACAGGAGCAGACCGACGCGAAACGGCTTTGGCATGGCAGACATGAGGCCTCAGTGATTGATCGTTGCGGACGACTTCGGCCAGACTAGCCCGCGACACTTCAACCAAGCAAACGAAAGCCAAGCCATGGCCAGCACGCTCGAGATCCTGAAGCGCGAGACGCGCGCCCTCGTGTTCGACCAGTACGGCACCGTCGTCGACATGCAGGGGGGGCTCATCGAGGCGGCCACGCCGTACCTGCGCAAGAAGGGGTGGGCCGGCGATCCCTCGCAGTTCGTGACGTGGTGGCGGCGGACGCACTACGAGGACAGCATGATCGATGCGCTCCTCGACCGCGGACACACACCCTACCGCCAGATCGGCCACCGCGCCGTGTCGCAGGTGCTCGATCGCTGCAAGATCCCGCATACGCAGGGCGAGATCGAGTGGCTCGTGTCGCAGATCGAGAGCCTGAAGCCGTTCCCGGATGTCGTCGCCGCCCTCGATCGGCTCGCCAAGCGCTACAAGCTGGTCATCCTGTCGAACGGCGACCGCGACATGCTGGAGGCCGCCAAGCCGCACATCGGGTTCCCCATGGACATGACGATCTCGGTGCAGGAAGCGGGCTACTTCAAGCCGCACTGGAAGACCTACGCGACCGCCGAGCGGCTGATCTCGGACAAGTGGCCCCACATCGAGCGGTCGAGCTGCCTGTTCGTCGCCAACCACGCGTTCGACTGCATCGGCGCCAAGTCGCACGGCTTCCGCGCGGCCTTCGTCGATCGCCGCAAGCGGCCCTACGGGCAATCACCGAACCAGCCGGATCTGATCGTCGCGGACTTCAAGGAACTGGCGGACGTGCTCACCGCCGATTAAGCTCGCGTCTCTTTCATAATCGCGTCGTGATGCCCGTCGTAGCTGATTGAAGCAAGACGGCACTAGGCCCAAGGCGGACAGCCCATGACCCTCGATATCGTGAAGACCTACTACGGCGAGACGCTGCAATCGTCGGCCGACTTGAAGACCAGCGCCTGCTGCGCACCGGCCGCCATGCCGAAGTCGCTGCGCGACATGCTCGCCAAGGTGCATCCGGAGGTGAAGGCCAAATTCTATGGCTGCGGGCTCGTCGCCCCCGAGCTCCTCGCGGGGTGCCGGGTACTCGATCTCGGCTGCGGCGCCGGCCAGGACGTCTACATGCTGGCGCAGATGGTCGGCGCCAAGGGGCTCGTCGTCGGCGTCGACATGACGCCCGAGCAGCTCGCCACCGCGCGGGCCCACATCGACTGGCACGCCAAGTCGTTCGGCTACTGCTGCCCGAACACCGAGTTCCGTGACGGCTACATCGAGAAGCTCGGGGAGCTTGGCCTCGCGCCCGGATCGTTCGACGTCGTCGTCTCGAACTGCGTGATCAACCTGTCGGTCGACAAGCTCGCCGTGCTGAAGGGCGCATTCGACCTTCTGAAGCCCGGCGGCGAGCTCTACTTCGCGGACGTCTACGCCGATCGACGCCTGCCCGACGCCGTCAAGGCCGATCCCGTCCTCTATGGCGAGTGCCTTGGTGGGGCGCTCTATTGGAACGACTTCCTCACGCTCGCCAAGGCGGCAGGCTTTGCCGATCCGCGCCTCGTCACGGACCGGGAGCTGGAAGTGACCGATCCCGAGCTGAAGGCGAAACTCGGGCAGGCGCGCTTCTTCTCGGCGACCTACCGCCTGTTCAAGCTCGATGCGCTCGAGCCCCTCTGCGAGGACTACGGGCAGGCCGTGATCTACAAGGGCTCGATCGAAGGCTCCGAGCACGCGTTCACGCTCGACGGGCATCACGTGATCGAGACGGGCAAGGTGTTCCCGGTGTGCGGCAACACGTGGCGGATGCTAGCCGACACGCGCTTCAAGCCGCACTTCGACTACATCGGCGATTTCTCGCGGCACTACGGCATCTTCGCGGGCTGCGGGACGTCGATCCCGTTCGGCTCGGCGATGGCGGCGTCGGCAGCCGGGGCGTGCGCGCCATCGGGCGGCGGCTGCTG
>JBGSJD010000737.1:0-4513 GCA_041742195.1 Hyphomicrobiaceae bacterium | reverse complement strand
CGCGCTCGGCCTGCCGCCTGAGGTCCGCGATGCGGGCCTGCTCGGAGACGAGGTCGCGATACTCCCGTCGGGTGATCTGCCCGGTCCTGTGTCCCTGCTCGATGGCGGAGAGCTGCGCGGCCTGAGCGCGGCCGATCGGGCGAACGTCGTGGGCTGCAGCGGCGGTGGCCGTGGCGATGGCAATCGAAAGGCCGGCAAGCGCGATCTTGATCATGGGTCTCGGAACTCCTCAGCCGCAGTGTGCATCTTGCTGACGAAGCTAGTTCCAATGGCGTGAACCTGCCCTGAAGCGGCCGTTCAAACGTCGTTCACCCCACGCACCGCCTCGCGCCACGCTCCCGCCACCGCGTTGCCACGAGCGAGACGATTGCCCTGGTCGCGTGCATGACTATTCTCGCGGCCGAGATGGGCGGAGAGAGAGCGATGGAAGCGGACTATGTGATCGTGGGGGCGGGCTCGGCGGGCTGCGTCCTGGCCGACCGGCTCTCGGCCGACGGCGCCAGCGTGATCCTCCTGGAAGCCGGTCCGCGCGACCTGCATCCCATGATCCACATACCGGCGGGAATCCTGAAGCTCCTGAAGAACCCGCTCGTCAACTGGAACTACGAGACCGAGCCCGAGGCGGGGAGCGGCAATCGCGCCATTCATTGGCCGCGCGGCCGCGTTCTCGGTGGCTCGTCGTCGATCAACGGCATGCTCTTCGTGCGCGGCAATCCGGCCGACTACGACAACTGGGCCCAGATGGGCTGTCGCGGCTGGACCTACGACGAGTGCCTGCCGCACTTCAAGGCGATGGAGCGCTATGCGCCGGGTGATGACGCATATCGGGGCAAGGATGGCCCGCTCCTCATCGAGGACTACCGGACGATCCTCCCGCTCACGCATCGTTTCGTCGAGGCGGCCCAGCAGGCCGGCCTCCCGTTCGCGAAGGATCTGTCCGGCGCCACGCCCGCCGAAGGCGTCGGCTATTCGCAGATGTCGCGCAACGGCAGGTTCCGTGGCTCCACGGCCCAGACGTTCCTCCGCAACGCGCGCCGCCGCTCCAATTTTCGCGTGCTGACCAATGCCGTCGCGCTGCGCATCCTGCTGGAAGGGCGCCGCGCCATCGGAGTACGCATCGACCAGATGGGGCGCGAAACGGACATCAAGGCCCGCCGTGAGGTCATCGTCTCGTCGGGCTCGGTCAACTCACCACACCTGTTGCAGGTCTCCGGCATCGGACCGGCCGCCCACCTGCAATCGATCGGCGTTGCCGTCGCCCACGATCTCCCGGGCGTCGGCTCGAACCTCTCCGATCACTACGTCGCCCGCGTTTCCCATCGCGTGAAGGACGCCCGCTCCATCAACGAGCTGTCGCGCGGCCTCCTGCTCGGAGGCGAGATCGCGAAGTGGGTGCTCACGGGCAAAGGCGCGCTGACGTTCGGCGTCTCGAGCGCACAGGCGTTCTGTCGGAGCCGCGAAGGCCTCGCGAGCCCCGACATCCAGCTTCTGTTCTCGCCTGCGAGCTACGATCCCGCCGTCTTCGGTGCCCTGGAGCGCGAGCCCGGCGCGACCGTGGCCGTCTCGATCGCGCGCCCAGAGAGCCGCGGCAGCATCATGGCGCGCTCTGCCGATCCACTAGAGCGCCCCGCCATCCGCCCCAACTACCTGTCTGCGCCTGCCGATATCCGCGTCATCGAGGCGGGCATCGCCATCGCGCGCCGCATCTTCTCGCAACCGGCGTTTGGCCCTCACTCCGCCGGCGAGATCGTCCCGGGACCGGACGTCCGCACCCCCGACGAGATCCTCGACTACGTGCGCCGGTTCGGCACCACGATCTATCACCCGGTCGGCACCTGCCGCATGGGTGAGGACCCGATGGCCGTCGTCGATTCGCGCCTGCGCGTGCGCGGCATGTCGGGACTGCGCGTGATCGATGCCTCGATCATGCCGCAGGTGACGACGGGCAACACGAACGCCCCGACGATCATGATCGCCGAGAAGGGCGCCTCCATGATCCGCGAGGACGCACGCGCCGCCTGAGCGGCCGCCCGGCGTCAGGACTGCGGATGGCGAATGATGGCGAGCACCGCGTCCGGCGATGCGGACGGGTCGAGCACCTTGAACTGGCCGGGACGGCGGATCGCTTCCTCGAGGGCGCGATGGAAGTCGGCCCGCTCGAGTTCGATCGTGCCGAACTGCCTCAGGTGATCGGTGACGAACTGCGTATCGAGGAGCGAAAAGCCCCCCGCGATCAGCCGCGCCACGAGATAGACGAGCGCCACCTTGCTGGCGTCCGTTTCCGTCGAGAACATGCTCTCGCCGAAGAACGCGCCGCCGAGCGCCACGCCGTAGAGGCCACCGACCAGCCGGCCGTCCCGCCACGTCTCGACCGTATGGCAATGTCCCTGCGCAAAGAGCGCGCCATAGAGGCTGCGGATGCGTCCGTTGATCCAGGTCGACCGCCGCCCGGGCCGTGATGCGGCGCAGCCGCTGATCACACCGGCAAAATCGGTGTCGATGCGCATGTCGAAAATACCGGACCGGATGGTGCGCGCCAGCCGCTTCGGCACATGCACACCATCGAGCGGCAGGATGCCGCGCGCCTGGGGCTCGATCCAGTAGAGGGCCGGGTCGTCGGCGCTTTCGGCCATGGGAAAGATGCCGCAGGCATAGGCCTTGAGCAGCACGTCCGGCGTGATCTCGATGGCGACGTCGTCACGAGAGGCCATGGCACCCCTGATCGTCAATCACGGGGAGTATAGCCTGCTTCGTCGCCTTTTTCGAGATCTCAGCGTTCAGGTCTTGTGTCCCAGATGCCGTTCCAGCCAGTGGATGTCGTAGGTTCCGTTGGCGATGTCGGGATGGCGGACGAGTTCCGTGAAAAGCGGGATCGTCGTCTCGATGCCGTCGATCACGAACTCCGAAAGGCATCGCTTGAGCCGCATCAGGCACTCGTTGCGGTTTTTTCCAGCGACGATCAGCTTGCCGATCAGGCTGTCGTAGTTCGGCGGGATCCGGTAGCCCTGATAAGCGCCGGAATCGACCCTGACGCCGAGGCCACCCGGCGGGTGCCAGTACGTGATGCGCCCCGGTGACGGCCGGAATGTCTGCGGGTTCTCGGCACAGATCCGGCATTCGATGGCGTGCCCGGAGAACGTGACTTCCTCCTGCGTCAACGACAGCGGATGTCCGGCGGCGATGCGGATCTGCTCGAGCACGAGATCGAGGCCCGTTATCATCTCGGTCACCGGATGCTCGACCTGCAGCCGCGTGTTCATCTCGATGAAATAGAACTCGCCGTCCTCGTAGAGGAACTCGACGGTCCCCGCGCCGCGATACTTGAGCTTCTGCATGGCCCGCGCCACGGTCATGCCGATCTTGTTCCGGCTCTCCTCGTTGAGCGCGGGCGAGGGCGCCTCCTCGAGGACTTTCTGGTGCCGCCGCTGCAGCGAGCAGTCGCGCTCTCCGAGATGGATGGCGTTGCCCTTGCCGTCCCCGAACACCTGGATCTCGATGTGCCGGGGATGCGAGAGATACTTCTCGATATAGACGCTGTCGTCGCCGAAGGCGGCCTTGGCCTCGGAGCGCGCGGTCTTGAGCGCCATGTCCAGATCGTCGGCCGTCCGCGCCACCTTCATGCCACGCCCGCCGCCGCCCGCGGCAGCCTTGATCAGCACCGGGAACCCGATCGATTTCGCGACACGCGCCGCCTGGGCCTCGGTCGTCACCGCGCCGTCCGAGCCCGGCACGACGGGAATGCCGAGGCGCTTGGCGGTCTCCTTCGCCTCGATCTTGTCGCCCATGATCCGGATGTGCTCGGACGTCGGGCCGATGAACGTGATCCCGTGCTCCTCGAGGATCTCCGCGAAGCGGGCATTCTCCGACAGGAACCCGTAGCCGGGATGGATGGCGTCGGCGCCCGTGATCTCGCAGGCGGCGAGCAGCCTCGGAATATTGAGATAGCTCTCGGCAGCCGGCGGCGGGCCGATACAGACACTCTCGTCCGCGAGCTTGACGTGCATCGCCTCGGCGTCGGCCGTGGAATGCACGGCCACCGTCGCGATCCCGAGCTCCTTGCAGGCCCGTTGGATCCGCAGGGCAATCTCGCCGCGGTTGGCGATCATGACTTTGTCGAACATGCGTTGTCAGGCAGCAGGCACGAGCGGCGAGGCATTCCGGAGTGCGATAGCGCCCCGTGTGCCCAGCTCTCGCGGCCGGTCGCCTCTCCCTGATTACTCGATGACGACGAGCGGCTCGTTGAACTCGACCGGCTGTCCGTTCTCGAAGAGGATCTGCGTGACGGTGCCCGCGCGTGGCGCCGGGATGTGGTTCATCGTCTTCATGGCTTCGATGATGAGGAGCGTCTGGCCCTGCGAGACCCGCGCCCCGATCTCGATGAACGTGGCGGCTCCCGGCTCGGGAGCGCGATAGGCGGTGCCCACCATCGGCGACCTGACCAAGCCTGGATGATTGGCGAAATCGGCGGCGCCCGCCGGTGCCGGATCCGCCGAGGGCGCCGTCGGGGCTGGCC
>JBGSJD010000736.1:0-3432 GCA_041742195.1 Hyphomicrobiaceae bacterium | reverse complement strand
ATGGCGACCGGCACGCGAAGGCGCCACTAGCCGCCTCCGACGACGAGCGTCAACCCTTCGCGTCGCGTCCGCCCTGTGTCCGCTCGACGCTGCCCCGATACCCGCAGCAGAAAAGCATGAGGCCCGCCACTCCAGCTGGATCGGCGGGCCCCGAGGGTGCGACAGGCTGAAACGAACGGCTCGTCCTAGAGCGCGCCAGGGAAGATGCCGCCGTCGAGCAGCAGGTTCTGCCCCGTGATGAAGCCGGCCTGCGACGAGCACATGAAGGCCGCCGCCGCGCCGAACTCATCCGGCTGCCCGAAGCGGCCGGCCGGCACTTCGGCCTTCCGCTTGTCGGCGATTTCGTCGAACGACTTGCCCTGCAACTCGGCCATCCGCTTGGTCGATGACTTGAGACGGTCGGTCTCGAACGGTCCCGGAAGGATGTTGTTGATGGTCACGTTGTGCCGCACCGCCCGGCGCGCCATCACCGCGATGGCGCCCGTCAGCCCGGCGCGCGCGCCATTCGACAGTTCCAGCGACGCGATCGGCGCCTTCACCGACTGGCTCGTGATGTTGAGGATGCGCCCGAACTTGCGATCCATCATGCCGTAGACCGTCGACTTGATCAGTGCGATCGGCGTGATCATGTTCCACTCGACGGCCTTGCGCCAGTCGTCGAGCGAGAAGTCCTTGAAATCGCCCGGCGGCGGACCGCCCGCGTTGCTGATCAGGATGTCGGGGTTGGGGCAGGCCTTCAGGATCTGCGCGCGCCCCTCCTCGGTCGTGACGTCGCAAGCGACGATCTCGACCTTGACGTTCGCAACCTTGCGGATGTCGCTGGCCGTGGCCTCGAGATCGGCGAGGGTGCGGGCCGTGATGACGACATTGACGCCTTCCTTGGCCAACTGCATGGCACAAGCGCGTCCCAGTCCCTTAGAGGCAGCACACACGATGGCCGTGCGTCCGGCGATGCCGAGATCCATGGTCGTTCCTCCACAACTGCAAGCTTCTGGATGCACCAAGACCTCGCAGCCGGGGGCTGCGAGGTCAAGCTTCAGCGTTGGGGCCGGGCTCAGGCGACGGCGTCTTCCTCCGGAGCGAGCTGCTTCAGGGCGAGCGTCCCGAAGGACAGCGCGGCCTGGAGGCAGAAGGCTGAGGCGATCAGCACGATCAGTCCCCCGACGCCGAGCAGGAGCGTTGCACCGGGAACCGCGAGCATCAGGATCTCCAGGAGACCCGAGAGCACGACGACCGGGAAGTAGACGAGGCCGGCGCCGACGGTGAGCCGCCAGGTGTTGCCGCGGGTCAGGCGGAACGACTGGGCGAGCGTCATCCTCTGGCCGACGGCCACGGCGGGCAGCACGAGGCTGAACCGGCTGAGCAGGAAGTAGTAGGGCAGGATCGCCAGCGGCAGGAAGTGGCGCAACGCCGCCAGCCGGTCGAGCGACATCGGGCCTTCCCCGAGGCCGGTCGTGATGCCGGCGATCGACGCCAGCACGAGGAGCATCACGGAGATCGAGACGGCGAGCGCCGTGATGATCACCAGCGAGTAGCTGAGGTAGGAGCCCATCGCGCTATCGAACTGGATGGGAGCGGTCGGCCGCTCGCCACGATGGATGCCGCGATGCCAGCCGACGAAGATGGCCGGAACCCCGATGAGAAGCGTGATCGAAAGAACCAGGAGGGGCACCATTCCCGCGCCACCGATCAGAACCTCCGACGGGGTCGCGGTACCGCTGTTGGCCACGATGCCGATGATCCAGGCGATCAGCGTGAGCGTGACGATGGCCATCCAGGGCCAGTAGAGGCGGAACCAGAGGCCGATGTTCTTCGGCACGGTTGCCCAAGCGGCGGTGATGGTACGCCAGAGGGGCAGCTTCAGAGTGGGGGCAGCGAGATCCATGTGAATGTCTCCGATGGCAGCGGGTTCGTTGGAGACACCTTACTGAATGCTGTTCATTAAAACAAGACGCACCGTATCACAAATATGTGAGCCCCCGTGCCGTGCCACCCCATTTGCCGGGCCAACAGCAGGAGAGCCATCACGTCTGCGGCCGCTCGCTCGGCGGTGCGGCGCCCCCGATGCTCTCGCGCTCTTCGCCAGCCAACGATCGCGGCAACCACCGAAACAGGAGGACGAGAATGACGACACTGGTGACGACGAGAATGACGAACTGCGCTTCGGCCGCGCCAAGACCGACCAGCTTCGACGACCAATCGCTGATGTCCTGATAGCGGAAGAACGCGATCACGGAAGCGATGCCGCCGAGTGTCTGGCCGACCCTCGCATAGTCCTTGATGCGGTCCTTGAAGTGAAAGGTCAGCAGCAACACCCACGGCACCGTCACCAGGCTGAGCCGCAGCGGGAAGCTGTCGCGCGGCCCATAGAGCACGTCGAGCGTCTGCTGGTAGGCATAGTCCATGATCGGCCAGAACAGCATCGCAACGGCGCCGATCTGGATGCCCCGCTCCATCGGCTTGAGCCAGGGGCCGTAGCGTTCCCGGATGGTGCGCCGCCACGCGATCAGGAGCACGCTGATGAGCACCATCATGATGATGAAGAAGCTCTTGAACGGCAGCAGCGTGCGGTCGATCACGGCGGCGCGCGACTGCGTCCGCGGGTCCTTGGCGAGGACGCCGACCCGTTGCGCAAAGAGGCGCTGGGCGACACAGCACTCGGCTGCCTTCAAGCGCTCGCCAGCCGGAAAGCAGTAGCGCTCGACCTGATTGATGGGATTGGCCTCGACCTTGTTGTCGGGGTGGCAATCGCGGATGAAGGGCGAGATCCGGACGCGCTTCAGCGACTCCTGCCGCAGAAGCTCCATCGTCGGCATGATCGGCTGCGCACAGACCGGTCTGTCACGCCCCTTGGCCGCCACGCAGACCGGCGCGGTCGCGCGGTCCTTCTCGAGCGCGGCCGGCGACACCTCCCAGATGCTGCGCAGATCCGTCTTGTCGAGGGCATCGGCGAAGAAGAGTGCCGCCCCGATGGCCATGAGCGCGCCGACGAAGAAGCGAGCCTTCAGGAACCACGAGGTCCGGTTGAGATAGAGGTCGGCGAAGATCACGGCCGGGATGTAGAACGCCACCATCGCCACGATGCCGAGCGTCGGAAAGAAGACGAACAGGTAGCTGTTGGCCGTCAGGATCGGAACGAGCTCGGGGCCCCAGAACTCGGCGATGATCGAACCCGTCGACACGACGAACGACACCGCGAGGAGAACGAACACGACCGCAACGAACCGTTTGGATAACCGCGACACGCGCCGTCCCTCCCAAGTCAAGACGCGCCGGACTGTAGGGAACCACTTCCCTCAGAGCCAGCCCCCGGACGAGGGTTCGGGCACGCTGTGGCCGGATGGTCACGTCCTGGCGGCGATGTCCCGCGCGAGGCCGTCGATGCCTGCGACCGCCAGCCCCGCGACAAGCCCCCAGAACGCCGCTCCGATG
>JBGSJD010000735.1:0-1687 GCA_041742195.1 Hyphomicrobiaceae bacterium | reverse complement strand
ACCTCGCCCGGCGCACTCGCGATGGCCGACCGCAGCAAGGCCGCGCCGTCACCCGCGATCACGTCCGCGAGGGTGAGCTCGCGGCTACCGACGGCGTCGCTTTCGAGACCGAGCCATCCCGCCAGTGCCGAGTTGAGGTGTGAGATGCGGCCGTCCAGCGAGGCGCCGAGCAATCCGATCGGCATCGCCTCATAGCGGCTGATCTCGGTCTCGAGGCCCCGCACGGCTTCGGCCTCGTGGGCGCGCTCGCTCGAGATATCCTCGATCTGCCAGAGGACGGCGGCGCGCGAGCCCCAGCCGTGCCCCGGCATCGCCTTCAAGGGCCTGACCGACAGGCGGAGCCAACGAGCGGCACGGTCGCGGTTCTCGAGATCGCGGACACGGAATTCCTCGGTGCGCTCCTCGCCGAGTTCGGAGGCGCGCATCAGTCGGAACAGACACTCGGCCGCCTGCGGCTCGCCCGCGAACGCGGTCTCGAGGCTTCGCGGCTCGCCATCCTGATCGATGCCGGCCAACGTGCGGTAGGCGGCGTTGGCGTAGGCGATGCGGCCGTCGCGCGCCGTGATCATCACGCCGGCGGCGATCAGGTCCGCTGCCGAGGCGGCGATGCCAGCTTCGGGCTCGGCGTCTGGCCCGATGCGAATGTGACCGGCTGCGAGACCGAAGAGGAAGAAGCTGCCGATCATGCCGAGCACAGCGAGGGTGCCGAGCAGGACGGGATCGGAGGCGCGCGCGGCGACAAACACCAGCGCCCCCAGGCCGATGGCCGTGAGCACCGCCAACACGATGAAGAGCAAGCCTACGCCCGATGTGGCTTCTGCCGGAACGGCGGAAACTGCAGCGTCGGGGCGGCGCACGTCGATCCCGATCATGCGCAAACTCATAAACCGATTCTGGGGACGGAAGCTCTCGAGTACCAACTCGACCACAGAAGAGACGACAACGCGTACCGACACCAGCAAACTCCTCCGTGTAGTCACGCGAGGCGCACACGCCTCAAGTCCGTCAACAACTCGATCATTAAAGTTAAAAGTCGCCTAAACTTCTGTTATCGACGTGCGTCGCAATGGGACGCGGCGGCGCGGCATGCGATTGCCGGCCCGAGGAACGGACAAGCGAGGCCCCATGGTCGATCTGCTGACTTACGTGCTCGTGTTCGCACTCCTCGCAGCGGGTGCGCTCGGTGCCTACTGGTATTTCGGGAACTCCGGCAGCAAGGCGCCGGGCGCGGGATTCTTCGGCCCGCGCGCGGAAAAAAGGCTCGCCGTGGTCGAGTACGCCAACGTCGACGGCCGGCGCAGACTGCTGCTCATCCGTCGCGACGGCGTCGAACATCTCGTCATGACCGGCGGGCCTGTGGATGTCGTCATCGAGACGGGAATCGGCGAGCGGAAGAGCCAGCCGGACACGGCCTCAGAGGTCGCCGATCGAGATGCCGACGCGACGGCGTCGACGCCTGTCTTCAGCAGACCCGCGCGGACACTCGGGCGGGCAGCTCAACCCATCGCGGAATAAATCGGCGACCGCGGAGAAGGTCGGCACTCGCTGTCCACTCCCCGCATTCGCGGCGGCGGCGGACACAGTATCGCCGTATTCCGGCGGCCCAAACCTGCGCCAACGTGCGGGACGGTCTCCGGCATGAGGGGCGTCGGCACGTGGCGTCCGTCGGGCGGACGCCGCGCCGTGC
>JBGSJD010000734.1:0-6792 GCA_041742195.1 Hyphomicrobiaceae bacterium | reverse complement strand
CGCCAGCCGCCCTGGCCGCGGCCGTCGCAAGGTCGCTTGTTCCGGCAGGCGGCGAGGATGCGGCGGCGGCACTGGCCACGGGTGCAACGGGCATGACGGTGTTTGAGCTCATTCCGCAGCCTCTTTCAGGGGCGCCGCCGTCGATGGGAAGGTCGCGACGTCGACGATCTCCACGTCACCCTCGATCTTGCCCTTGCGGCCATCCTCGTACGTGACCTCGACGGAGATGTGGGCCTGCCGCGATCCGTCGTAGAGAGCCGCGATCAGCGCCTCGTAGCGGTCGGCGATGAAACCGCGCCGCACTTTTTGCGTCCGGGTCAACTCACCGTCGTCGGCGTCGAGTTCCTTGTGCAGGATGAGGAACCGCGTCACCTGTGATCCCGAAACGAGCGGCTCGCCGGCAAGCGACCGGTTCATCTCCTCCACCCGCTTCAGGATCATGTCCTTGACCTGCGGGTTCGCGGCAAGCTCCTGGTAGCTCGCATAGATCACGTTGTTCCGCTCGGCCCAGTTGCCGACGCTGACGAGGTCGATGTTGATGAAGGCCGTCGCAAAATCACGGCCGTTGCCGAACACGACGGCTTCCTTGATCTCGGGATAGAACTTGAGCCGGTTCTCGACGTACTTCGGCGCGAACAGCGCGCCCGTGTTGAGCCGTCCGACGTCCTTCGCGCGATCGATGATCCTGAGATGCCCGTTGGCGTCGATGAAGCCGGCGTCGCCGGTCCGGACCCAGCCGTCAGCCGTCTTGGTGGCGGCGGTGGCCTCGTCGTTCTTGAAGTACTTGTGGAACACGCCGGGACTCTTGAAGAGCACCTCGCCGGTTCCCTCTTCGATCTTGATCTGCACGTCGGGACCGGGCTTGCCGACCGTCTCCGGGAACACCTCCCCATCAGGCTGCAGCGTAATGAAGACGCTGGCTTCGGTCTGGCCGTAGAGCTGCTTCAGGTTGATCCCGAGCGAGCGGAAGAACGAGAACAGCTCCGGTCCGATGGCCTCGCCCGCCGTATAGGCGACGCGCAGGTTCGAGAAGCCGATCCGGTTGCGCAGCGGCGCGTAGACCAGAAGGTCGCCGAGCCCGTAGAGCATCCGGTCCAGGAGGCCGACCGGCTTCCCGTCGAGAACGTTCTCGCCGGCTCGCCGCGCAACCTTCAGGAAATAGTGGAACATCCCCTTCTTGATCGCGCCGGCGTCCTCCATGCGGACCATGATCTGGGTCAGCATGGTCTCGAACACGCGCGGCGGTGCGAAGAAATAGGACGGCCCGATCTCGCGCCGGTCGTCGATGGCCGTTTCGGGGCTTTCCGGGCAGCACACCGTGAGCCCGCCCGCGAACGCCTGGCCATAGGAGAAGATGTGGTCGCCGACCCACGCCATCGGCAGGTAGGCGATCATCGTGTCGTCGGGCGTGAAGTGATCGAAGAGGTTGGCGTTTCGGCCTGAGACGACGACGTTGTCGTGCGTCAGCATCACGCCCTTGGGCCGCCCGGTCGTGCCCGATGTGTAGAGCATGACCGACACGTCGGAGCCCTTGCCGGCCTCGACCCCAGCAATCCACGCGGCAGCCGCGCCGGGATCGGCCGCGAGCTTGGCGCGTCCGGTCTTCTGCAGGGCTTCGATCGATGTCAGCCGATCCGGGTCGTAGTCATCGAGCCCGCGCGGATCATGATAGACGATCCGCGCCAGCCGCGGCAGACGCTCGGCGATCGACAGCAGCTTGTCGGTCTGCTCCTGATCCTCGACGACGGCGAAGCGGACCTCGGCGTGATCGAGCACGTAGGCCATCTCGTCGGCGACGGAGTCCTGATAAAGCGGCACCGGTATGGCACCGAGGCTCTGGGCGGCCGTGAAGGTCCAGTAGAGGTGGGGGCGATTGTCGCCGATGATGGCGACCGTGTCGCCCTTGCCGAGGCCGAGCGCCTGCAGCCCGAGCGCCAGCGCGCGCACTTCCTCGAGAACCTCGCTCCAGGTCCAGGTTTGCCAGATGCCGAGCGTCTTCTCTCGAAACGCCGAGCGGGTCGCATACACTTGGGCGTTGCGCACAAGCAGCTTCGGCACGGTATCGAGGTTCGCCTGGGGATGCCCAGCGTTCACGATCGTCTTCCTCCCTGATACGTCCGGATCGCTGGCAACAGTCATGACGACTGGTACTGCGGTCTCTTGATCCTCGAACGACGATCGAGGTTTGCGCCACGGACGGCGCGCCGTCCATTGACGAACACGTCATCGCGGCGGCGCCCGGTACGATGGTCCTGCCTTCGATCTCGAGGCCGGTTGAGGCCGACGTATACCTTGTGCGACGGAATGCACAACACGCCGCTGGACAGACTTGGCGCGCGAAGTATGGTATTCTTGCAGATCTAAAGAACGCGGGCGCCTGCTGATAGCGCGTCCGGGTGCGGGCATCTCGGGATGGATGCGCCGGATTGCGGCAGCTCAGTCGCCCTCGTAGGTCGCCAGCCGCTCGATATCCCTCACCGTCAGCCCGGCCCGCTCGACCTTCAGCAGCTGCGCCTCCTCGAGCGTCCTGAGGCTTCGCCCGACGATTTGCCGCGAAAGCCCGGCCAACATCGCGAGTTCTTCCTGCGTGATGTCGATGTGCTGCCCGACGCCCGGATAAAGCACCGGATTGAAAAGCCAGGCGATGTTTCGCGCCACCCGCGCCGTCGGATCGTGCAGCCGGTCATGCTCGATCGTCGCGATGAACTGGCCCATCCGCTCGTTGAGTTGCGTCACGAGGAACTTGTTGAACCCGACGCTATGATCGAACAGCCACATGAACGTCGGCCGGCTCATCATCGCGAGACGGGTGTTCCGGAGCGCCACGAGATCATATTTGCGCGGCTCGTCCTTCAGCACCGAGCCTTCCCCGAGCCATCCGCCTGCGCCAATGCCGGCGAACGTGATGGCTTTGCCGGTAGCCGATATGGCTCCGATCTTCACGAGGCCGGTCACCACGCCCGTCCAGTGGTCGAGCTTGTCGCCCCGATGGCAGATGTAGCTGCCGGCCGCGAAGTGTCGCTCGCTGACCCCGCGCCGCGCGCGCTCGGCCTCTTCGTCGGTCAACATGTCGGCCCAGAACGCCAGTTCCCGAAGCTCGGCTTTCGCGCGGCTCGCCATGGCGGGCTTCCTTGCTGACATGAGGCGGCTTGAGACCTGCTCAAATTGCCCGGATAGCTCCCGCAGGGCAAGCGGTCGATACGCCCGGGCGACCACGTTGCGCCCGCCACTTCAGCGTGCCTAAATGTCCGGACAGCAAGAGCCACGACCTGAGGAAACTGCCCAATGACCAGCCCAGCTCCGAGCGCCGAAAACCTGGACGTCGTCATCATCGGAGCCGGCGTCGCCGGTCTCTACGCCATCCACAAGATGCGCCAGAACGGGCTGAAGGTCCGCGCCTACGAGCAGGGCAGCGATGTGGGGGGCACCTGGTACTGGAACCGCTATCCCGGTTGCCGCTGCGACGTGGAAAGCCTCGAATACTCGTTCTCGTTCTCGCCCGAACTCGATCAGGAGTGGAGCTGGCCGGAGCGCTACGGCAACCAGGGCGAGATCCTGAAGTACGTGCAGCACGTCGCCGACCGCTTCGGCCTGCGCCGCGACATCCAGTTCGACACCCGCATCACGTCGGCGACGTTCGACGAGGCGACGAACCGTTGGACGGTCACCACCGACAAGGGCCAGACGATCACGGCACCGTATTGCATCATGGCGACCGGCAACCTCTCGACGCCGAGAAAACCCGATATCGCAGGCATCGATAGCTTCAAGGGCAAGTGGTACCACACCGGCCTCTGGCCCCACGAGGGCGTCGACTTCACCGGCCTCCGGGTCGGCGTGATCGGCACCGGCTCGTCGGGTGTCCAGTCGATCCCTCACATCGCCAGGCAAGCGCGCCAGCTCTTCGTCTTCCAGCGCACGGCCAATTTCTCGCTGCCAGCCCAGAATGGCCCGATGGACCCCGTCAAGGAGGCGCGCCACAAGGCCGAGTATCCCGAGCGCCGCGCCGGCGCCGTGAACACGCCGTTCGCCATTGCTGGCTATCCGCCGCCGACGAAGTCGGCGCTCGAGGTCTCCGAGGAGGAGCGCAATGCCACCTATGAGCGCAAATGGCAGGAAGGCGGCTCAATCAGCTTTCTCTATGCCTACACCGACCTCCTCACCAGCAAGGAGGCGAACGATACGGCGTCGGAGTTCGTACGCAACAAGATCCGTTCGATCGTGAAGGACGCAGAGACGGCCGAAGCGCTCTGCCCGAACGACCACCCGATGGGCACCAAGCGCCTGATCCTCGATACGGGCTACTACGAGACCTACAATCTTCCGCACGTGAAGCTGGTCAACATCCGCAAGAACCCCATTGCCGAGATCACCGAATGGGGGATCAGGACCGCCGACGGCCAGTCGTTCGAGCTTGACGCCATCGTCTTCGCGACCGGCTTCGATGCCATGACCGGCGCCATGAAGGAGATCGAGATCAAGGGCCGCGGCGGCGTCACCATCGGCGACAAATGGAAGGACGGCCCGCAGACCTATCTGGGCGTCATGGTTGCCGGCTTCCCGAACATGTTCATGGTCACGGGCCCCCAGAGCCCCGGCGTGAAGAGCCAGATGATCTTCTCCTGCCAGCAGCACGTCGACTTCATCGCCGATGCGATCCGTCACGTGCGGGACCGCCAGATGCGCCGCATCGAGCCGTCGCGCATGGCGGAAATGGCCTGGGTCCAGCACAACAACGAGGTCGCGAATTCGACGCTCTATCCGATGGCCAACAGCTGGTACATGGGCGCCAACATCCCCGGCAAACCGCGCATTTTCATGCCGTACGTCGGCGGCGTGAACAACTACGTGAAGAAGTGCGACGAGGTCGTGGCCAACGGATACGAAGGCTTCGAGATGTCGGCCTGACCCACGTCACGCGACCGGCCGGCGGCCCGGAGTGGCTCCGGCCGTCGTCACCGGACGCTCAGGCAACCTCGTCGCACCACACGCGAAAGCCCTCGAGCGTGTTGGGGCCGAAGGTGGTGGTCATCGCCACGTCGGCCGCATCACGCCCCCGGGCGATCAGGACCCGCCCGATCCTCGGCACGAGATTGCGCGGATCGAACGTGTACCACTGCCCGTCGAGATAGGCCTCGAACCACGCGGCGAAATCCCCCGGTGGATAGGGTGGTGCCGTGCCGGCGTCGCCGAGGTACCCGGTGCAGTAGCGGGCGGGAATATTCAACGCCCGGCAGAACGCCACCGCCAGATGCGCATAGTCCCGGCAGACGCCGACGCGTTCCTGATAGGCTTCCGACGCCGTACGCGTGGGCCGCGCATGCTGGTAGCCGAAACCGATGTGCGCATGCGCGAACTCGCAGATCGCCTGCACGCGCCCCCATCCCGGCGCCGCATGACCGAACAGCGTCCACGCCAGATCGAGCAGCTTGTCGGAATCGCAGAAGCGGCTCGGCAGGAGGAAGATGAGCGTCTCGTTCGGCAGGGCCTCGACGGGGATCTGACGGGCTTGCGGAGCGACGCGGTCGGGCAGCCCGGAATCGTAGACGATGGCGTCGGTCGAGATGCGGACCTGCCCGGCCGGCGCCACCATGCGGGTGCACCAGTTCCCGAAGCCGTCGCGGTATCCCGAGACCGGCACCGACGGGCTGATAAGGATGTGATCCGGCGCCAGCAGATCGGACACCCGCGAGAAATGGACATTCAGCATCAGAATGGTCGGTGTGGGTTGGGGGAAGGCGTAGAGCACTTCGTAGCCGACGCGCTGTTTCACGCTGCACTCGCTGTTTGCCGTCATGTCCGGATCGGACCAGCCACACTACGCCAGATGCGGGAGAGCGGCGGTAATTCGTTCTGTCGAGTTCGGGCGGAGCGCTCGTCGATCCCGAACGCGCCGAGCGTCCCGCCTCGTTGGACGCTGGCGCGAACTGGGCCTAGACTTCACACCGCTTACGGATGCAACGCACGAGGGCGGAGATGGCTGCAGAGCTCACACATTTTATCGGCGGCAAGCACGTCAAGGGAACGAGCGGCCGCTTCGCCGACGTCTTCTGGCCCATGACCGGTGAGGTCGCCGCCCGCGTGCCGCTCGCCTCGAAAGCCGAGGTCCGCGCCGCGATCGAGAACGCGAAGGCCGCGCAGCCTGCCTGGGCGGCCATCAATCCGCAGCGCCGGGCGCGCGTGATGACGAAGTTCGTCGATCTCCTCAATCGCGACATGGACAAGCTCGCCGACAAGCTGGCGCGTGAGCACGGCAAGGTGATCGCCGACGCCAAGGGCGACATCCAGCGCGGCCTCGAGGTGGCGGAGTTCGCGACCGGCATCCCGCACCTCCTGAAGGGCGAATACACGGAAGGCGCCGGCCCCGGCATCGACGTCTATTCCATGCGCCAGCCGCTCGGCGTCGTGGCTGGCATCACGCCGTTCAACTTCCCCGCAATGATCCCGATGTGGAAGTTCGCGCCCGCCATCGCCTGTGGCAATGCCTTCATCCTGAAGCCGTCCGAGCGCGACCCGTCCGTGCCGTTGATGCTGGCCGAGCTGATGCTCGAGGCGGGCCTGCCGCCGGGCATCCTGAACGTCGTCAACGGCGACAAGGAAGCCGTCGACGCCATCCTCGACGACGAGGACATCCAGGCCGTGGGGTTCGTCGGCTCGACGCCCATCGCGGCTTACGTCTATGCGCGCGGCGCGGCAAGCGGCAAGCGCGTGGCCTGCTTTGGCGGTGCCAAGAACCACATGATCGTGATGCCCGACGCCGACCTCGATCAGGCGGCCGATGCGCTGATCGGC
>JBGSJD010000733.1:0-2061 GCA_041742195.1 Hyphomicrobiaceae bacterium | reverse complement strand
CGCCCTCGGCTGGCTTGTGACGACGATGGCCGTCACCCGGATGACGGCGACGCGCGTCGAGAGCCTGACGTTCGTGGCGCCGGCTGGCCGCGCCCTCCTTCAGTTCATGACGCATTCGTTCCGGGGCGCGAGCTTCGGCATCGCCGCCCTGATCGGCACCGTGCTGGCGTCGTTTGCCGTCGCGCTCTGGAAAAAGGAACTGCGTTGGGAAGCTTTCGATGATCCGATCGAGATGCGACGGCATTTCATGGGAGCGTCGTTGATGGGATTGGGTGGCGTTCTGGCTCACGGCTGCACCGTGGGGCAAGGCATCACCGCGGCCAGCGCGCTCGCCGTCACGGCTCCGGTGTTCATCACCGCCGCCGTGGCTGGTGCGTACGTCGGCTTGAAATCGCTGATCGAAGGCCGGTCGCTTTGGCGCTTGGGCTTTTCGACGCGCCCGGACTAAGTGCCTTGTTTCGGACGGAACAGGCGCTTAGGCACTACGTTCGACGTGACTAGGGAGGTTGGAATGCGATTGACACGAGCTACGGTACTTGCGGTCGCTCTGGCGGCCACGACGGCAATTCCGGGCGCCATGGCCCAGGATGCCGAGAATGGCGCCGAAGTCTTCAAGAAATGCCGCGCCTGCCACCAGGTCGGCGAGACGGCGAAGAACGCGGTCGGCCCCGTGCTGAACGGCCTCTTCGGCCGCAAGGCCGGCACCGTCGAGGGCTTCAGCTACTCCGACGCCAACAAGAATTCGGGCGTCACCTGGGACGAGGCGACCTTCGTCAAGTACATCAAGGATCCGCGCGCGGCGATGCCGGGCAACAAGATGGCCTTCGCGGGCATCAAGGATGAAGAGGACGTCAAGGACCTGACGGCCTACTTGAAGCAGTTCGACGCCACCGGCAAAAAGAAGTAGCGTCGGCACTCGAGCCGGCGCGCGATGGAAGGTTCGACCATGGCGGAAAGCTGGCTCGAGCGGTTCGAGGGATTGGCCTCCCTCGATGACGACAGCAAGGAACGTCTGCGCCGCGCCGGCCGCATCGTCGAGATGCCGGCCGGCCGTCGCATTTTCGGGCCCGGCTACGCGCCGTCCAGTTTCATGCTTCTGCTCGAGGGCTCGGTCCGCGTCCAGCAGACGTCGGAGGCCGGGCGCGAAATTGTGCTCTACCGGGTCTCGGGCGGCGAGACGTGCGCCCTGACGACGGCCTGCCTGCTCGGCTACGACGACTACATCGCCGAGGCCGTCTCCGAGACCGACATTCGCGCGGTCGCGATCCCGCGCCAGATCTTCGACGAACTCGTCGGCCGGTCCACGGCGTTCCGGAAATTTGTCTTCGGCGCCTTCAGCCGGCGCGTCACGGACCTGTGCCGTGTCATCGACGAGGTCGCGTTCCAACGCCTCGATGTCCGCCTCGCCGCACGCCTCCTCGAGCGCTCGGGTGGTCGCGGGTCTGTCGATCTGACCCACAACGAGCTGGCTGCCGAGCTCGGTACGGCACGCGAGGTCGTCAGCCGTCAGCTGACCGAAATGCAGCGACGCGGGTGGATCGCCTCCGGTCGGGGACATATCGAGATCCTCGACGAGGCAGCCCTGCGGACGCTCGCAACCAGCTGATCCGCGCGCTCGAGCATCGGAGGAGGCAACCTGATGGGAGCCGAACCAGCCGTCGTGCTCATTACCGGCCCGACCGCCAGCGGCAAGTCGGCGCTGGCGCTGCAGCGCGCCCGTGAGCGCGGCGGCGTGGTCGTCAATGCGGACAGCATGCAGGTCTACGCCGAGCTATCCGTCCTGACCGCCCGCCCGACGCCGGACGACATGCAATGCGTCCCCCATGCACTCTACGGCTACGTCTCGGCCGCCGAACCCTACTCCGTCGCCCGCTGGCTGACGGACGTGGCATCGGTGATCGCGAACTGCCGCGCCTCGGGGCAGTGCCCGGTGATCGTCGGCGGCACGGGCCTCTATTTTACGGCCCTGCTGGAGGGCCTGTCGCCCGTGCCTCCCGTGCCCGACGCGATCCGCGACCACTGGCGGGCTCTCGCCGCGGCAGCCGAGCCGGGCGAGCTCCA
>JBGSJD010000732.1:0-4220 GCA_041742195.1 Hyphomicrobiaceae bacterium | reverse complement strand
GCGCCGGCGCGGTCATGGTCATGATGATGCCGCCCTATCACGGCGTCGGGCTGCGCGCCGACGAGGACGGCATGCTCGAGCACTTCCAGCACGTGGCGGAAGCCGGCCGCCTGCCGATCATGGTCCAGGATGCGCCGCTCGCGGGCGTGCCCCTGTCGGTCCAGTTCCTCGTCCGGCTTGCCCGCACGATCCCGCTCGTCCGCTATTTCAAGATCGAGGTCGCCGGCACCGCGAACAAGTTGCGCGCATTGATCGCCGCTGGCGGCGACGCCATCGAAGGCCCGTTCGACGGCGAGGAAGGCATCACCCTGCTCGCCGATCTCGACGCCGGCGCCACCGGCACCATGACGAGCGCGCTTTACCCCGATCTGGTGAAGCCCATCGTCGAGACGCACCGCGAAGGCCGTCGCGAGGAGGCGCGGGCGGCCTATGCCCGCCTGCTTCCGCTGATCAACTTCGAGAACCGGCAGTGCGGCCTCAGAGCCACAAAGACGGTGATGATGGAAGGCGGCGTCATCCGCTCCGACCATGTGCGCCATCCGCAGATGCCGCTGCCGCGCGAAACCCGCAACGAACTGATGGAACTCGTGCGCGAGGCGCGCCCGCTTGCCCTCATGTGGGGCAAATAGGCGCCTACCGTCTGCAGTCGGCCACCTTGTACCGGGGGCAGCACCTCGCCATAAAGGGTCGACGAGCAACGTTCCAGGAGCAGCGCACCGTGGCGGAGACCGAGACCCCGAAGACGATCCTGCTCAAGGACTACAAGCCGTCTCCCTGGCTGATCGACACCGTGCATCTCGATGTGGCTCTCGACCCGACCGAAACGCGGGTCGTCGCGACGCTGTCCGTCAGGCCGAACCCCGCCGCGCCGCAACGCCGGACGCCGCTGGTGCTCGATGGCGAGAACCTCGTTCTCGACGCGATCTCGGTCGAAGGCAATCCTCTGCCGCCGTCCGCGTTCAAGGTGACTGACGAAGAGCTCCGGATCGCCGCCCCACCAGCCGGCCGGTTCGAGCTGCGGATCGAGACCCGCTGCAATCCCGATGCGAACAAGGCTCTTTCGGGGCTCTACCTGTCGAAGGGCATCTATTGCACGCAGTGCGAGGCCCAGGGCTTCCGTCGCATCACGTATTTCCTGGATCGCCCCGACGTGCTCGCGGTCTACACGACCCGCATCGAGGCCGACCCAGCCGTGGCTCCCGTGCTGCTCTCCAACGGCAATCTGGTCGAGCGCGGCAAGCTAGACCGCGGCAAGCGGCACTACGCGGTCTGGAAGGACCCACATCCGAAGCCGGCTTACCTGTTCGCCCTCGTCGGCGGCCGCCTTTCGGCGCTGACCTCGACCTTCACGACGCAATCGGGTCGCAAGGTCGATCTCGCGATCTACGTGGAGCCCGGCAAGGAGGACCGCTGCGCCTGGGCCATGGACTGCCTGAAGCGGTCCATGCGCTGGGACGAGGAGAAGTTCGGCCGCGAGTACGATCTCGAGGTGTTCAACATCGTCGCCGTGTCCGACTTCAACATGGGCGCCATGGAGAACAAGGGCCTCAACGTCTTCAATGACCGTCTGATTCTCGCGAGCGCGCGGACCGCGACCGACAGCGACTACTTCAACATCGATCGCGTCATCGCCCACGAGTACTTCCACAACTGGACCGGCAACCGGATCACATGCCGCGACTGGTTCCAGCTTTGCCTCAAGGAAGGCCTGACGGTCTTTCGCGATCAGCTCTACTCGGCCGATCATCGCTCGCCGGCGGTCCAGCGCATCGCGGACGTCCGCGTCCTGAAGGCCCGCCAGTTTCCGGAGGATGCGGGCCCGCTCGCCCATCCCGTGCGCCCGGATCGCTTCATCGAGATCAACAATTTCTATACCGCGACCGTCTACGACAAGGGCGCCGAACTCTGCCGCATGGTCCACACCCTGCTCGGCGCGGACCTCTTCCGGAAGGGCATGGACCTCTACTTCGAGCGCCACGACGGCGAGGCCGCAACCGTCGAGGACTTCATCGCCTGCTTCGCCGAAGTCAGCGACCGGGACTTCTCGCAGTTCATGGTCTGGTACGCCCAGGCCGGCACACCGAGCCTCGTCTGCGACATGGCGCACGATCCGGTGAAGCGGACGCTCGAACTGACGGTGGAACAGGTGCTGTCCCCGACACCGGGCCAGCCTACCAAGAAGCCGCTCCATATCCCGCTCCGCCTCGGCCTGCTCGGCGGCAACGGCAACGACCTCCCGCTGGAAATGTCCGGCGGCGCGGAATTGTCCGACCATGTGGTCGAGGTCCGGAAGCGCAAGCAGACGTTCAAGTTCACCGGCATCCCGGCGCGCCCGGTGCCGTCGCTGCTGCGCGGCTTCTCCGCCCCGGTCAACCTGACGATGGAGCTGAGTGACGCCGACCTGTCGTTCCTGATGGCCAACGACAGCGACGAGTTCAATCGCTGGCAGGCGAGCCAGGACTACGCGACCCGCCTCCTCATTGCGGCCGTCACCGCGATCCGTAAGGGAAAGCCCCTCCCGGACTTCGAAAGCTTCATTGCGGCAATCGACGCCATCGTCTCGAACGATCGCCTCGATCCAGGTTTCCGCGCCCAGGTGCTGACGCTACCGTCCGACACCGATGTCGCTCGAATCATCGGCTCGGAAATCGACCCGGACGCCATTCACGAGGCTCGCCGTCAGCTGCGCCGCAAAATGGCGTCGACCATCGGCGGCAAACTGGAAGCGCTCTACGGAGATCTGGCGATCAAGGGGGCCTACGCTCCGACGCCCGAGCAGACGTCGAAGCGTGCGCTCCGCAACGCGACACTGTCGCTGCTGACCGCCCACAATCGCGCCGAGGACATCGCCCGCGCCGCCCGCCATTTCGCCACCGCCAACAACCTGACGGACGAGATCGCCGGCCTCGCCGCACTGTCGATGACCCGGGGCGCGGAACGCCGGAGCGCCTTCGAAAGCTTCTACCAGCGCTGGCACGAGGACCATCTGGTCATCGACCATTGGTTCCTCTATCAGGCCGCCGTTCCGGCCCATGCGACGCTGGCCGTGGTCCGCCGCCTCGCGCGCCATCCACTGATGTCGATGCAGAACCCGAACAAGGTGCGCACCCTGATCGGCGCCTTTGCCTCGAACATGGTGGCGTTCAATCGTCCGGATGGGGCCGGCTACGACTACTTCGTCGAGCGCATCCTCGAGATCGACCGGTTCAATCCGCAGCTGGCAGCGCGTCTGCTGACGGCGTTCCGAAGCTGGCGGACGCTCGAGCGCAGCCGGCGCAAGCTGGCGGAGAAGGCGCTGAAACAGATCGCCCGCACCAAGCCGCTGTCGAAAGACGTCTACGAGATCGTCACCAAGGTTCTCGACTGATCTTGGGCGGCACTGCCGGGTCGGGAGCACTGCCCCGACTAGGGGCGCGTGCCACTCGTCGTTTGCGCAGCTTTGCCGTCGCCGGCGGGCCGGTCGCCTTCGGACCCGAGGCCATCCTCGCCGTCCTGCCCACGATCCCGGAAACGGCGCCGCCATGGCTTCTCGGCTCGAGGCTGCCATTTCGCGAAGGCGGATCGCTCGACGGCGTTCAACTCCATCGCCACCCGATCGAACAGAACATGCGCGGACCGCCGCGCCAGCAGTTCCGCCTCGAGCAGCCGCGCATGGAGATCCTTGTAGCGATCCCGATCGAAAGGCTCGGCCGCGAGCGCCGTCCTGACGTCGATCCTGAGCCGGCGCACATCGGACCATGCGGTCTTCAGTTCGGCGCGTTGCCCCGCCGTGAGCGACCAAAGCGCATCACGACGGTCCTTCGGCAACGTCCGGACGAACGAGACCAGCGTCGCATGCCCGCTCGAGAGGTAGGGCGGCGGCCCGAACTTGTGACGCACGATCTGGGCCGCGACCGCGCCGAAGATCAGGAGATTGATGGCGAGCGACACGACGAGCACGACGCTCTTCCAGCGCGGCCAGCGCCGTCCCGTCGGTGGCGTCGGCGCAACGTCGGTCATATCGCCTCCTCGTCAATGCCGTCGATCTGGAGGCCCGACAGCGCATATTCGGCATCCGTCGTCCCCGGCGACGCCAACTCCGCCAGAGCCGCGAGCGGCGACGGCGTCAGATCCGCAAGACCAACGGAGATGCCGAAGGCCAGTGACGCAACCAGCGCAGCCGCAGCCTGCCAGCCACTCTGGCTGCGGCGGACCGACACGCGAGGCGACGCCTCGGTGCG
>JBGSJD010000731.1:0-3221 GCA_041742195.1 Hyphomicrobiaceae bacterium | reverse complement strand
GCGCGCAATGGAAGATGGCGCCCGCCGACGCCGCGTAGGCGCCATGGCCGCCATAGGTCAGCAGCAGAACGCGAGGTCCGAGTTCGAGGACCGCCCCCATGAACCGGGCGAGGCCCATGTGAAAGCCGCCGCCTGTCAGACCACGACGCGCCAGACGGGGCGCCCCGTCGGCACCGAGCGGGCCGCCGCCCTCGCCGAAGCGGGCGACGAGCGAGGGCAGCATCACCTCGGCTTCGGCGCGGTTGATCGAGAGGATATCGATCTTCGCGAGGCATTCCTGGAAGGCCACACCGCGCGCCGCCAACTGACGCGGCCCGGGATTGACGGAAATGCGCGCGCCTTGGCTACGGGCCTTCTCGACGAGCAGCGGAAAACAGTCGGCGGACGCGTTCGAGAGCGATGCGATGTGGACCAGATCGACGGCGAACGCGTCGTCCTTCAAGTCGACCGGTTCCAGCAGCGTGTTGGCGCCACGGAACGTGAAGATCGCGGCGTTGCGCTCGTGCGAGGAGACCAGCACCGACGCGCCGGTCGGGGCGCGGGCGTCGCGGAGCGCCCAGCGGGTCGAGATGCCCTCGCGCATGAGGCCAGCCAGGATCGTCTCGGCGCGCTGGTCCTGCCCGAGCTTCACGAGCGCGGCCGCGTCGAAGCCCTGCCGCGCCAGCGAAACGGCGGCGTTGACGGCGCCACCGCCGGAGTGGGTCGAGATTTCGAGAGCTTCGGTCTTGCTGCCTTCCTGCAGCAGCAAGAAAGAGGCGTCGGCGTTGAGCATCGACATGCGCTCGATGCGGTCGCTGGCGATGATCGCGATCGTATCGATGGTGGCGCTGCCGACCGTCAGGCTTTTCATGATGTTTGGCTCCGGTCCTCGGGGCCGGTGTTAGCCCCAGACGGCCCGCATTGCCAGCCGCAAGCCACCGCCGGGGGCTACGAGCACCCGCAAAGGCTTCTCGCCAGCGAAAATTGTGGTCTAGGATCGTTGCAACAACAAAATTCTGGAGGACGTCCGACCATGAAGCTCGGCCTGCATCTCGGCTATTCCGGCGCCCATTACGATATTCCCGTGGAACTCGTTCAGCGTGCCGAACAGCTCGGCTACGACAGTGTGTGGACGGCAGAAGCCTACGGCACGGATGCCGTCACGCCGCTCGCCTATCTCGCCGGCAAGACGGAGCGCATCAAGCTCGGCACCGCCATCATGCAGCTTTCGGCGCGGACGCCGGCCAACGCCGCCATGTCGGCGGCGACCGTCGACACCATGGCGGGCGGCAACCGCTTCATCGCCGGCATCGGCGTTTCGGGGCCGCAGATCGTCGAGGGCTGGTACGGACAGCCCTGGGGACGGCCCTACTACCGGATCAAGGATTACGTCGGCATCATGCGCAAGATCTGGAAGCGCGAGGGGCCGGTCTCGCACGAGGGCGAGGAGATCAGCCTGCCCTACACCGGTCCGGGCGCGCTCGGCGTCGGCAAGCCGCTGAAATCGATCCTGCACATGAACCCGGACATCCCGATCTATCTCGGCACCGGCAACGAGGCGACCGTGCGGCTCACGGGCGAGATCGCCGACGGCTGGCTGCCGCTCGGGTTCGTGCCGGGGTCGCTGCCGGAATACCTGCCGTGGCTGGAGGAAGGATTCCGCAGGGCCGGCAACGGCAAGAGCCTGAAGAACTTCGAAATACAGGCGTCGTGTCACGTTGAGGTCTGCGACAACGTGAAGGAGGCGCTCGACCGGCTGAAGCCGGAAGTCGCGCTCTACGTCGGCGGCATGGGCCACAAGGACAAGAATTACCACAAGGACATGCTGGTCCGTCGCGGCTTCGGGGACGCCGCCGAGCGCATCCAGGAGCTCTACCTCGCCAAGCGCAAGGACGAGGCGGCAGCCGCGGTGCCCGACGAGTGGGTGGACCTCAAGTCGCTCGTTGGTCCGCCGGCGCGGATCAAGCAGCGCTACCGGGCGTGGGAAGATTCGGGCGCGTCGTCGCTCACGGTGCGCAGCAAGCAGCCCGAAGCCGTCGAGGTGATGGCCGAGGCCGCGCGCCTCAATCGCGGGTGAGCGGGGCGGCCCGCCGTCGCCGCCATCACACACTCGATCGCCGCATCCCATCCATCTGCGCTTTCCCCACGAGGCAACGCATGACCTTCGACAAGCCGTACCAGGGCATCAAGGTGGTCGATCTTTCGCAGGGGGTCGCCGGTCCCTACTGCGCCATGCTGCTCGCGCGGCACGGCGCGCAGGTGATCAAGGTGGAGCCGCTCGACGGCGACTGGTCGCGGGCGCTCGGGGCGCGCTACGGCGACCACACCGCGTTCTCGGTCGCGGCCAACATCGGCAAGAAGTCGCTGGCGGTGGATCTCAAGTCGGCCGAGGGCCGCGAGATCGTCGACCGGCTGACGCGTGACGCGGACGTGTTCCTCGAAGGGTTCCGGCCGGGCGTGATCGACCGGCTCGGCTTCGGCTACGACCGCCTGAAGGCGGTGAACCCGGGGCTCATCTATCTCTCGGTCTCGGGGTTCGGGCAGGAGGGACCCTTGCGCGAGAAGCCGGCGATGGACCCGATCCTGCAGGCCTTCACCGGCTTCATGTCGGAGAACAAGGGGCCGGACGGCATTCCGCACCGGACGCCGACGATCATCGTCGACATGGCGACGGCGCTCTACTCGCATCAGGCCGTCGTCGCAGCGCTCTACGCCAAGGCCAAGGGCGCGCCCGGGCGGCGGATCAATTCGAGCCTGATGGAAGCGGCGGCGAACCTGCAGTCCATCCGGATGATGAGCGCGGTGCGCGACGGGCCGTTCCGCAACGTCGCCGGTCCCGGCGGCACGTATCTCGCGAGCGACGGCGGGTGGATCCAGATCGCGGCCATCAAGAACCACGAATTCGAAGGCGTGTGCCGGGTCGTGGGCAGGCCGGACTGGATCACCGACCCGCGCTTCAAGACAACCACCGACCGCTACACGCACGCGGCCTTCCTCGGCGAGGAAGTGGCGAAGATCATCAAGACCCGGCCGGCTACGGAATGGCGGGACAAGTTCACCGAGGCCGGGCTGCAGAACGAGATCGTGCAGACCTACGATGATTTCGTCCGCCATCCGCACACCGAGGCGACGGGTCTCATCACGTGGACCGAGCACGACGGCGGCGGCGCGCCCTGGGCGACGCCTAATCCCGCCGGCACGCCGCGCATGAGCAACGGCGACGACGAGAGCAAGGCGCCGAC
>JBGSJD010000730.1:0-3843 GCA_041742195.1 Hyphomicrobiaceae bacterium | reverse complement strand
AGCCGAGGCCGGCGATCTCCTTCGCGAGCGCCCGGGCGCGGGTGACGTCCCGGCGCGCCGTGACGATGATGGCGACGCCGTTCTTGGTGCTGTCGGAGAACACGAAGCCGCCGAAGATCGACACGTTGAGGATGTCGCCGGCGAACTCGGCGCGGCGGCGCGTGCCGAGGTCGATCATCTCGCCGTAGGGGCCGCTCGCCGTCAGCAGGTTGACCGAGGCCGGCGTCAGCGGCAACCGGATGAAGGCCGTCTTCGGATCGGCGAGACCGGCGAGCATCAGGCGCAGGCTCAACGCCGCCTCCTCGCCGCGTTCGATGTAGTCGACGTGCGGGTTGGTGCGGTAGCCGACGATCAGATCGGACTGCTCGACCATGCGCTCCGAGATGTTGCCGTGGAGGTCGAGGGTCACCACGACGCGCGCCTTCGGCCCCGCGATCTCGCGGGCGAGCGCGATCACCTCGCCGTCGGGATCGTCGCGGTCGGTGGCGATCATGGCGCCGTGGTTCGAGACGTAGACCGCATCGAGCGGTCCGGCGGCCTTCAGGCCTTCGCGGATGCGCGCGAGGTAGTCGTCCATCAGGCGACCGTCGATCGCGCCGAGGGGATGGCAGGCGGCGAGCAGGATCGGCACCGGCTGCCAGGGACCGGTCGCGTCCATGGTCCGGATGAAAGCCGACGCCTCGCCGAGCATGAACGGGTTCTCCATGCGCGCCGCCGCGAGGATCTCGTCGCCCTCGAGCACGTAAAAGTCCTCGAAGTCCTCGGCCTTTGCGACCGGCGCGAAGCGATTGCTTTCGAGCCAGACGCCGATGATGGCGACGCGGGGGGCGGTGGACGACATGGAAACTCCCGTTGCGAGCGGCGGCGGCGCGCCGGCGATTACGATCGGTCGATGGTCCAGTTTAGCCGGGGAGCGGCGGGCTGCGAAGGGTGGGGGCGTGTTGGTGGCTGCGGCCGCTTCTCGCGCAGGTGCCGTCTCCGTTCGGCCATGCGGGCGCGGGGATGGTACGCAGGGATTGGCCGGGCGCGCCGCAGGCGTCTTCCAAGTCAGGGTGAAGATCGAGGAATTCGGACATCAATCGACAATGGCGCCATTGACCGTGTTCACGTCGGCGGCTCATCTCACCATCTCTCGGCGCCGTTCCCGCAGGAATCGATGCTGTGCCTAATTGGTCACTGCATTGGAATCATTGTTTACGCCAATCGCTTTCCGGATTGAGTCAGAGTCGTTTGGGAGCAATCTGTGAAAACTGATGGCTTAATCCGCGACGGCTTACGTGGCGCGAGAGAGGAGTGATTTGTGCGTCGTGTATTGCGTGTCTCTTTTCGCGCGCGCTTGCGCTCAATTCTTGCTGCCACGGCGTGCGGATGTTGCATGAGTGGCTGTGCGGACCTCGCGACACTCGGAACGCCGACATCGCTCGAAAACTTCGGGATTCTAGCGTCAACCTTGTCATTCCAAAAAGCTGACAACAGCGGCGTGAAAGCCAGTGGGTTGTCGATGTGGCTGGTGACACCGAATACCGCTCAGACGGTCGCCACGAAACTGCAGCTTCTGCCCCATCCAGACAAGTCGATCGACGCCTTCGTCAACACGCATTGCGGCCTCCCGGACCCTGGCACGAAACGGTTGCAATCGGCGGTCGCCTCCACGCTCCTCTTGGCGTGGGGACAATGGGCCTACAATCAGGTCCTGAGCCAACTGGAAGGTCGCATCAAACAGCTCAAAGTTGCCAGTGATCCTCCACCGTACGCCTTCAAGCAGGCAGTTGCAGTGCCTCCCACTTCGAGAAAAATCAAAGACGAGAAAGGCAACGAGAGGACAGTTTGGAATGTTGATGCCGATACGTTCTGGAAAAACATCACGTGCATTATCGTGCATCGCACAACCAAGGGCGCCAATCCCAAACCCGAATTGCCCGAGGGAATGACCGCAATCATCCGCAAGGAAGCGAAGGGCTCGAATGCCTCGACCTTCAAGCTGATCTACCTACGCCTGGACAATTCGATCGCAATCACAGCAGCCGGCACGGGCAACGAACCGCCCGAGGTGCAGGTCACCGTCGCATTTGGTTTGTTTGGTGCGCGGAATGACAAGGGAAAGAACGTCGTCGAGGAGATGGCGACACTGGCCTTCAAGCCGGTCAGCGCGCCGTTGGGTGGCACGAAGTCGCTGGCCGAGGTGTGCACGCCCGGAACGCGCAATGACGGGGATCCCAGTGCCAACTACTGCAAATGGGAGTCGGATCTCATCCCCAATCCGCATGCGCTGACCACGGCGATGTCAGTCTCCGTATCGGTCAAAGAGACGGGCTCTGCCGCCGATGCGGCCGACAAGGCCACCGATAGCCTCAAGGCGTTGAACGCGATCGTCAAACCGAGCTTCGACACCTGGCTGAAAAGTGCGGTCGCACAAGCGACGAAGTAGGTCCAAGAGGTCTTCCGCCATGGTGCGATCATTCTGGCACGGACCGGCAGTCGCCTTGGTTGCGTGGCTCGCATTGGGGCTGCCTGCCGAAGCAGAGTCATTTGATTTCGCCTGGTCCGCTGAACCCGACGTTACCGAAAGGGCTCCGTCCAAGCGCAGGCGGGGCGAGAGGCGCGTGTTGCATTCGCTCTGTCCGACCGATTCGGTCATGACGTCCGCACTTGCATTCACCAGTTCGCACGGGATCTCGAACACCGCTGTGCAGAGTGTCCGTCGCGCGACCGTTCTCATCAAGACACTGCCGATGGAGACGCTACGCGGTCGCATCACAAAGAAATTCGGGGAAGTTCGCTGGAACAGCTTCAGCGCCGAGTCCGGCAGCGGCATCGAGGTCTGCAGTGGTGTTCTGGTCGGACCCAATATCGTACTGACGGCGCATCATTGCTTCCGCTCCAATCCCGACGCCGGAGTGATCCTGCCAGAAGTAAAGACAAAGTCAGGCGCTTATCGGGAACTCACGGACGACGAATGGGCGACATTCCTGGTGGTCGAATTCGACTACGAGAACTATGGTGGGCGAACAGGTGACGTGGCCGACATCGCTCGGCTCGGCGCGCGCTCGAAAAGGCACGACTATGCGCTCGCACGCATCTTCTTCACTCGTGCCAAAACGAACAAGATCGGCTTGCGCTTGGACAGCGTCCGCGACCTGGTCGCGAGCGGAGGTCGTGCGACGCCGCTGGCCATGACCCATCATCCAGCGGGATCGCCCCGTGCAGTGTCGACCGGCTATCGCTCGCGTCAGGCAGAGAGCTTTTCCTACAATCTCAAGGCAGCTGCCGGTTCCTCAGGCGCCCCGCTGATCGACCGTAGTGGGCGCCTCGTTGGCATTCACAGCGGTTCCGTGGGCTGTGCGGCGCCCGATAGGGCGCAATTCGGGGTTCCGGCACGCATTTTCCGGAACAGTCTCGGGCAAGAACTCAATACTACTCCGTCAGTCGCAAAGCGCACCGCCCGGCCGAATAGCTGACTTGCGCCAGCCCATGCGTCGAGAAAGGCAAGAGGGCGCGGTCATTCTGACCCGAGGGCTTTGCTGACGCGCTGTCAAGCGACAGAGCTTCACTCGTTTCCCCGACGACGTGGGCGTCTGCCGCTCAAGTTTTTTGGCCAAGCGGATGCTCGGAGCTTGTTAGGGGCCCGGCGCCCGTTACCCCGCCGCGCCGGCTGGCATGGCGAGGAGGGCGACGGGGGTGTCCGCGGTGCGGCCTTCAAGTTCGCTTGCGGCCAGCGCCATGGTCTGGGCCAGGTCCTCGACGCCGGTCAGATCCACCAGATGGCGGTCGAAGAGCAGGACGAGACCCGGGTGCTGGGCCGCCGGGCCGTCGCCGCCTCCGGCGCGACGCCAGAGGTCGGGG
>JBGSJD010000729.1:0-2584 GCA_041742195.1 Hyphomicrobiaceae bacterium | reverse complement strand
CGCGGCGCAACTGATCACGGCCGCTTCCAGGAAATAGAGCCCCATCGCGACCGGCGACCGTGCACCCTTGAAGATCTTGTCCGAGATCAGCCCGGAACCAATCGAGCCGACGATGGCCATGGCGGTCATCAGATTCATCGTGATCAGCACCGACAACGGTTTGGAATTCATGTCAATGAGCAGGTGCTCCTTGAAAAACATGACCGACATTTGATCGGAACTGTGGCGCACGGCACCGGTGCTCGCGTAGGCCGCGGCATAAAACCAGACCAGCGGATGGCGGAAGATGGTCTTGAAGGAATCCAGGATGCTGACGCGGGTGCCGGCACTGTTGTCAATCTCGTCCACGATGGCATCGGGATAGCCGGCCTGCGCCGGCGGATAGCCGGGCGCTGGATGGCCTAAATCCTGCGGGTACTGCGGCGGATGCCCTGCGCCTTGCGGCTGGTGGGGCGGCGCCGCGGGATGACCGCCGTTCTGGTGCTGCTGCAGCTGCCAACGCTCGAATTCAGCCGCCCGGGCGCGCTCCTCGTTCTCGCGCACCCACTGAGCGTCCTGTCCACCACGCTGCGACGGAGAGCCGTTCGACCCAGCCATGATCTTCCATCCCCTCGCCGAGTTGCACATCGCCCCGATTCGGGCTGATTATCGCATTTCCTCGGGCGCCCCCACGCCAAGGATTGCAAGCCCGGACGCAATCACCTGTGCACAAGATTGGGCCATGGCAAGTCTCGCCAAGGTGACGCTCGGCTCGTCTGGTCGTATGAAGCGCAAATGTGGCGAATCGTTGCCTCGCGTCCAGTGCCCATGGAACAGCTGTGCGAGATCATGGAGATAGAATGCGATCCTGTGGGGCTCATGGACCCGCGCCGCGCCGCTGATCAGCCGCGGAAAGAGCGCGATCCGCTTCAGGAGTTCGAGTTCGCCCGCATCCGTCAGGCATGAGACATCCGCCGCCCGGATGGCCGCTGGCGACAGGTCCAAGCCCGGCATGGCTTCGCGCGCCGCCCGCATCACCGAATAGACCCGGGCATGTGCGTATTGCACATAGAAGACCGGGTTGTCCTTCGACTGCTCGACAACCTTCGCCAGGTCGAAGTCGAGCGTCGCGTCGTTCTTGCGGTAGAGCATCATGAAGCGGACCGGATCGCGACCGACCTCGTCGACCACCTCGCGCAGCGTGACGAAGGTCCCCGCCCGCTTGGACATCTTCACGGGCTCGCCCGCGCGCAGCAGCCGGACGAGCTGGCACACCTTGATGTCGAGATCGGCCTCGCCGCCCGAAAGCGCCGCGACCGCCGCCTGCATCCGCTTGATGTAGCCCGAGTGATCGGCCCCGAACACGTTGATCAGATGCCGGAACCCGCGCGCCAGCTTGTTGTGGTGATAGGCCATGTCGGCGGCGAAGTAGGTGTAGGTGCCGTCGGACTTGAGCAGCGCCCGGTCCACGTCGTCGCCGAACGCGGTGGCCCGGAAGAGCGTCTGCTCGCGCTCCTCCCAGTCGTCGGCGTCATGCCCCTTGGGCTTCTCGAGCACGCCTTCGAAGACGAGGCCCTTTGCCCGGAGTTCGGCGACTGTCTCCGCGACTTCGTCCTTCGCCCCTTGCGTCAGCGAGCGCTCCGAGAAGAACACGTCGTGGCGCACGCTGAGCGCGGCGAGATCGTCCCGGATCATCGCCATCATGGCGTCGATCGCGATGCCCCGGATCTTCGGCAGCCAATGCGCTTCGTCCTCGCCGAGAAGACTGTTGCCGAAGCTATCCGCGAGCGCCTGCCCGACCGGTTTCAGATAGTCGCCCGGATAGAGCCCCTCGGGGATGTCGCCGATGGCTTCACCCAGCGCCTCGCGGTAGCGGAGGAATGCCGACCGCGCCAGCACGTCGACCTGCCCGCCGGCATCGTTGATGTAGTATTCGCGCGTCACGTCGTGGCTGGCGAATGCGAGGAGATTGGCCAGCGCGTCCCCGAACACCGCTCCGCGGCAATGCCCGACATGCATCGGCCCCGTCGGGTTGGCGGAAACGTACTCGACGTTGACCTTGCCCCCGGCGCCGAGATCGGCGCGCCCGTAGGCCAATCCGGCCCCGAGCACCTCCCCGACCGTCGCTTGCCACGCCGAAGGCGCGAGCGTCAAATTGATGAACCCCGGCCCCGCGATCTCCGCCTTCACGATCATGGGATCGGTAGCGATGAGCCCCATCAGGGCCTCCGCGATCTCCCGCGGCTTCCGGCGCGCCGCTTTGGCGAGCACCATGGCGGCATTGCACGCGAGATCACCGTGTGCCGCCTCGCGCGTCGGCTCCAGATCGACGTTCCGGGTGTCGATGTCGGACGGCAGCGTGCCGTTCGCCTTGAGGGTGTCCAACGCGGCGAAGATGCACGCCTCGATATGCGCAAGTGCGGTCATGAAGAACCTCGGCAGCCAGCAACGGCGCGCGTATGCCCGGGCCGTCGAGCCCCGCACGGCCGTCCTTGCGGCCTAGCCGAGATCGGGTGTGGCGTCAAACAGCCGCCGATGCTCCGCCTCCGCGAAACGGTCCGTCATGCCGGCGATGAAGTCCGAGATGGCGCCCGCCCGCGCCGCC
>JBGSJD010000728.1:0-5943 GCA_041742195.1 Hyphomicrobiaceae bacterium | reverse complement strand
CGCGACGGCTGGCGCGACCCATGCCCCGCCGATGTAGAATTCGAGCGCATGCTTGCTGGCCATGAGAGTTCCCTCTGGTGAGATTGGGCTGGCGAAAGTGCCAGCACAGCCGGCCGGGCAAGTCAATCGGCCGCCGCTGGCCCGCGCCAGGGGCGATCTGGCCGCCAGCGCCTGCCTTGGCCGGGCTCGAGTCAGAGCCCGGCCGTCAACGGGGAGCCCCGATCGGTATCGCTGCCCTTCTCAAACGGCTGCTCCGGTGCCATCCTGATCACGAAATGACCCTGCGCCAAAGGCTCGGGCGTGCTCATGGCTGCTCCCTGGGCGCGCGTTCCCGGAACGTCAAACTGCCCGATATCGCAGTGTGATTTCAACGACATCCAGCTTCGAGAATGAGGTGTCCTGCCCGTGCCCGTACAATATATCGACGCCATCAGGACGCGTTACGAGAAGCTCGGCTATCAGCCCTATCGTTGGGCCTACGCCGAACAGGCGCCGGCTTTAACGCGCATGGCGAAGCCGCTGAGCCACGCCCGCGTCGGCGTGTTGACGACATCAGGCGCCTACGCCCTTGGCCAGACCGCGTTCCACTACAGGGACGACACGAGTGTTCGGGCGATACCGAAGACGACGCCGAAGGAGGCGATCCGGTTCTCGCATATCACAGAGAATTATCTGGAAGATCCGCGCCGAGATCCGGACTGCATTCTACCGCTGACGGCCTTCAAGCGGCTGGAAAGCGAAGGCGTCATCGGCGAGATGGCGAGCGAAGCCTTGTCCTGCATGGGCGGCATCTATTCTCAACGCCGTGTCCGTGAGGAGTTGATCCCCGACCTTGCGCGGCGGTTCGAAGCACAGTCCGTCGATGCGGTCTTTCTCATACCGATGTGACCCGTCTGCCATCAGACCGTGTGTCTGATTGCCCGTCATCTCGAAGCGGCTGGAACGCCGACCGTCACGTTGACCAGCGCCTACGACATCACGTCCGCCGGCAAGCCGCCGCGTGCATCGTTCGTGGACTATCCCCTGGGCCACACCTGTGGCCGTCCGTTCGACGCGAAGGATCAGTACGAGATCGTCCGCGCGGGTCTTGCCGGGTTGGAGGCGATCGAGGAACCAGGCGCCATTGTCGACCTCGGTCGTCGCTGGTCGGAGGACGCGAGATGGAAGGCCGATGCCATGACCGGCGACGGCGGCGACACGCGAAGTGCGCGGGATACGACCCCTCAGTGGCAACACCCGGAGGACCGTGTGGCGGCAAGTCGATCAGACCCTCATGGCGACGGATCCCCGACGTCATGACCAACAAGGCGCGGCAAGCGGCCTGCGTCGCCAACCCCGGTCGGCGTCGTGCTCGAATTGGGATGCGCTTGTGCGGGGCGAACGCGATCCGCGGTGGTGGCGTCAAATAGCGACGCGCGGTCGGTATCGAGGGAGAGGGTGATGAACGTCACAAGTCTGATGCGCCGGGCGGCTGAGGTTCATGCCAATCGCATCGCGATCGTCCATGACAACGATCGCATCACGTTCGCCGCGGCCTGGGAGCGAGGGTGCCGGTTCGCCAACGGGCTGATCTCCATGGGGCTGCGGCCCGGAGATTGCGTCGCCGCTCTGGAGGAAAACTCGACACAAGCGGCTGATTTCTTCCTCGGGTGTGCGATCGCCAACATCGTCCGCGTGCCGCTCTATCCGCGCAACAGCCGCGAGGCTCACATCGGGATGTTGCGCAACACGGATTGCCGGGCGTTGTTTGCAAGTGCCGACCATGCAGCGGACGTCGCAGGCCTGGAGCGCGAAGTGCCGACGCTCGAGCACGTCGTCGTCCGCGAGGACGGCTATGAGCGTTGGCTCGCCAGCCAATCCGCCACCGACCCGATGGTGCCGATCAAGAGCGACGATCTCTACATCATTCGGCATACCGGCGGAACGACCGGCCGCAGCCGCGGGGTCGCCTCTACGCACCGGCAGTGGATCGATACGGGGCGAGACTGGTTCTACCCGTTCCCCCCCGTCGAGCCGGGCGACGCCTGTCTTCACGTCGGGCCGATCAGCCACGGCTCGGGATATTTCTTCATGCCGACCTGGCTTGGCGGCGGCACCAACGTGATGGTGGGCAAGTTCGAGCCGAAAGAGACGCTGGAGATCATGGAGCGGGAGCGGGTCGGGTATTCATTCATCGTGCCGCCGATCCTCAACGCCCTGTGCCAGCATCCTTCGGCGGTAGGTCGGGACTGGTCCGCATTGAAGTGCCTCTTCATTGCCGGCGCCCCCATCTCGGATGCAACGGCGCTCAAGGCGCGTGAGGTCTTCGGCGAGAAGGGAATGTATCAAGGCTACGGCCTCTCCGAGGTCTTGCTGATTTCGTGCATGGGGCCGCGGCAATGGTTCGGCACTGTCGAAGGCTCGAACCCGCTCCGGTCGTGCGGCCTCGTCATGCCCTATGCTTATGTGGAGATCTGGGACGACGACCATAAGCCCCTGTCTTTCGGCGAAGTCGGCCAGATCGTGGCACGGACCGATGGGCAGATGTCGGGCTATTGGCGGGACCCGGAAGGCACCAGGGAGCGCATTGTGCAGGGCCGGGTGCTGACCGGCGACGTCGGCATGATCGACCGCAACGGCTACCTCTATCTTCTCGATCGCGCCGACGACATGATCATCTCGGGTGGCTACAACATCTGGCCGATGGAACTCGAGAATGCCATCGCGGACCATCCATCGGTGCTCGAGGTCGCGGTATTCGGCATTCCGGATCAACGCTGGGGCGAGACGCCCTGTGCGGTCGTCGTTCCGAAAGCCGGCGCGGTGATTTCGGAGCACGACATCATCCAGATCTGCAGCGATCAACTCGGGTCCTATAAAAAGCCTGGAAAGGTCGTCGTGCGCCATGAGCCGTTGCCGAAGTCACCTGTCGGCAAGATCAGGCGTAAAGACCTGCGAGTGCCGTATTGGGCCGGGCATCAACGGCGGATAGGCGGCACGTAACTCACGACAAAGGCACAGCCAATAACGCGGAATTGGCACGCGCAGAGCCATGATTGCTGCGCGCACGACATCAGCCCCGCAAATCCCGCATCGCAACCGTCATGCCGTTGAGAAGCGGCGCAGATGGCCCGGTCCGGACTGAGTGCTCGGGCACAACACATGTGGTGTCGAAACGCTGAACGAACCATTGCGGCTGCATGTGGCAGCGCTTGGCTCGTACCGTCGGCATAGTTCGGCCGTGCCCGAAGCATCACATCTGGCGTTGTGCTATTCGGTGTCCAGACTGCGGTTGCTCGTCCAAAGGAGATGTTTTTGACCTATACCGATCCCGAAGCTGCAAACCTCAATGCCGGATTTGTCGTCGCTATCAGGCTTGTCGCCAAGGAAGGTGAAGCCGACGGCGTTGCAGCGGTTCTCAAGCAGCTTGTTGGCCCATCGATGGCAGAGCCGGGAATAAAGTTCTTTATGCCTTACCGCTCACCAACTGACCCGTCGTCATTTTTCCTGTACGAGCTCTATGAGAACGAAGCTGCTTGGGAGGCGCACAACAATTCCGCGCACTTCAAGGCCGCAATCGTTGACCTTGTCCCGAAATGTGCGAGCCGGGAGCGTGTCCCATTCGTGCCTTTCGTGTGAGACGGGCCGAAGTGTTCTTGAGAGCACGAAAGCCGAGCGAGAGCGGTGCCTGTCAAAGGAGAATGTATGAGACGAACGGTCATCGTCACAGGCGGAGGGCGCGGTATTGGTGCGGGAATTGCGCGGATGTTCGGCGGACGCGACTGGGACGTCGTGTTGACCTACGTGGCTGACCGAGCCTCTGCGGATGCCGTGGCAGCCGAAATTGCAGCGTCAGGGTCCAGGGCTTACATCCTGAAGTGCGACACCCGAAGCGAGGCTGACATTTGCTCGGCCTTTTCTGCCATCGACGAACTCGGCGTGACAATCTCAGCTCTCGTCAACAACGCCGGCACGACCGGCCCACGAACACGGCTGCTCGACTTGGAGGCCGACAATCTGCGCAATGTCGTCGACACGAACCTGATCGGGGTCATTCTGTGCAGCCGCGAGGCGGCGCGCCGAATGGCAAAAAGTCGGGGCGGTTCTGGCGGCGTGATCGTCAACATTTCCTCCACAGGCACCAGGCTCGGCAATCCGAACCAATGGGTCCACTACGCGGCGACGAAAGGTGCCATCGATACGCTTACCAATGGGCTCGCGCGCGAGTTGGCCATCGAAGGCATCAGAGTTGCAGCCGTTTCGCCAGGACTGACGTTGACTGACCCGGCCAAGGAGGCTGACATCCTCGCGCGGCTCGAATCCATGAAGGGGGAAATTCCCTTGGCGCGCGCCGGTTCGGTCGATGAGGTCGCTGAGGGCGTATTCTGGCTCTGTTCGGATGCGGCTTCCTACTGCACAGGTGTCGTCCTGCCGATAGCAGGCGGCCGATAATCGAACGCCGCGCCGATCCCGAGCCCATGTCGACCTCCGGCTGCACATCAGGGCGCGACCGGAAAACACACGCGGTCTGATACCTGTGCCGCATGACGGTCGTTGATGGTCCGTCGCGAGACCTCCCGAGCGAGGCGTTTGGACAACCCGCAAGACCTCCGGCGTTCGCGCACCTGTTGCGCACGTCCCGCCCACATCGGCATTGTGCCGCTCGAGAAAAACAGCCGGCTCTCGTGGTTGACAGCAGCGTTGCATCGGTATGAGGTCGCGCCAATCGGCTATCGCACCACTCCGAAACGGTGATGCGATCGCGGGTCCCGAACTCCCGGAAGCTGGCCATGTGGTCGGAATGGACAAGCAATTACAATGCCTTGTGAACAATCATGCTCCTCCTGATCGACAACTACGACAGCTTCACATGGAACCTCGTTCACTATCTCGGTGAGCTGGGTTCGGTGCCCGAAGTCGTGCGCAACGACAAGATCACGGTCGAAGCTGCAATGGCCCTGCAGCCGAAGGCGATCGTGCTCTCGCCGGGGCCATGCACCCCGAACGAGGCCGGCATCTGCCTCGACCTCATCAAGGCGGCGGGACCGAAGGTGCCCGTGCTTGGGGTCTGCCTCGGTCATCAGGCTATCGGTCAGGCCTACGGCGGCAGGGTGATCCGGGCCCCGGCCCCGATGCACGGCAAGCTCTCGACCATCCGCAACCGAGGGCAGGGGATCTTCGCCGGTGTCACGTCGAGCTTCGAGGTGACGCGCTATCACTCGTTGATCGTCGAGCGCGCGAGCCTCCCGGACTGCCTCGAGATCACGGCGGAGTCCGACGACGGGCTGATCATGGCGCTCCAGCACCGCACGCATCCCGTGCATGGCGTCCAGTTCCATCCCGAGAGCATAGCCTCCGAGCATGGCCACGACCTGCTCGCCAACTTCCTCGAGCTTGCAGGCTTGTCCCCACAGCGCCGCAATCGCAAGACGGCCCGGGTCGCAGCCTGACGGACCATCCACCATGCCAGTGCAGACCTTGAAGGCCCTGATCCAGAAAGTCTCGACCGGGGCGACGCTGACGCCGGACGAGATCCGCGCCGCGCTCGAGATCATGACGGACGGCCACGCGACGCAGGCCCAGATGGGCGCGTTCCTGATGGGCCTCCGCGTGCGCGGCGAGACCGTGGACGAGATCAGTGGCGCCGCCCAGATGATGCGCTCGCGCATGATCCGCGTCGAGGCGCCGGAGGGAGCCGTCGACATCGTCGGCACTGGGGGTGATTCCCACGGCACCTACAACGTCTCGACCTGCTCGTCGCTCGTCGCGGCCGGCGCCGGCCTCACGGTCGCCAAGCACGGCAATCGCTCCGTGTCGTCCATCTCCGGCGCATCGGATGTGCTGGCAGCCCTCGGCGTAAAACTCGACATCGGCCCCGCCCATGTCGCGCGCGCGCTCGCGGAGGCCGGCGTCGGCTTCATGTGGGCCCCGATGCACCATCCCGCCATGAAACACTGGGCGCCG
>JBGSJD010000727.1:0-3816 GCA_041742195.1 Hyphomicrobiaceae bacterium | reverse complement strand
AGCACGATCCGGTCGGCGCTGAGGACGGCTTCCGGATCGGACGTGACGGTCACGACGGCATCGGCGCCGCTTTCGCGCGAGGCGCGCTCGAACGCCTTGAGCGCGGAATGCAGGTTGCCCGAACCGTAATCGATGATGACGACGCGTTGCATGCTGTCAGCTCCGGCCGGCCCATCCGCCGGGTGCCCCCAGGCGGCCACCGAGGAAGGACGCGGATCGCTCGCCCGCTCCCTGGCCCAGCGCCGACGCCGTGACGATCGGCTTGCCCTTGAGCCAGGCGTCGAAGAAACGCCGCTCGCAGTCGACGGCATCCCGGCCGACCACGCTGCCGATATGACGATAGCCGCGCTGTGCGAGCGTCCAGCGATGGATGCTGTCGGCCTCGAACCCGACGAGAAGCTGGATCGCGACAGTGACCCACCCGGTCACTTGCGGCCCAAAGCCCAGAAGCCAGAACAAGCCCTCGAACATCACGACGGCACCGATATAGACGGCGAGCGCCAGCCAGAGCCCATTGGCGAGCATCCAGAACGGCGTCAGCACGGCGGCCATGAACGAGAAGCCCTCCTTGACGAACACCAGTTCGTCGGCCCGGTCGGCGCGATCCGCGCTCGGGCCCGAAGGCTCGTGAACCGTATACGTCTGCATGCCTGCCGTCTCCGCGGTCGACGTTGCCGTTCGGCCAGCCCTAAAGGCTGCCCTTGGTCGAGGGTACGCGCCCCGCCTGCCGGGCATCCGGCGCGATCGCCGCACGCAGCGCGCGAGCCAGTCCCTTGTAGCAGGTCTCGGCGATATGGTGGTTGTTCTCGCCGTAGACGTTCTCGACGTGCAGCGTGATGCCCGCATGTTGCGCGAACGCCTGGAACCATTCGCGGAACAGCTCGGTGTCCATTTCGCCGAGCTTCGGCCGGCTGAACTCGACGCGCCACACGAGATAGGGCCGCCCCGACACGTCGATCGCGACGCGCGTCAGGCATTCGTCCATCGGCAGATCGACCGACGCATAGCGGGTGATGCCGGCCTTGTCGCCGAGCGCCTTGGCGATGGCTTGGCCGAGCACGATCCCGCTGTCCTCGACCGTATGGTGAAAGTCGATGTGCAGATCGCCCTTCGCCTCGAGCTCGATGTCGATCATGCCATGCCGCGCGAGTTGCTCCAGCATGTGATCCAGGAAACCGATGCCGGTCGCGATCTTGGAATGCCCCGCCCCGTCCAGATTGACGGTGGCCTTGATCGCCGTTTCCTTTGTGGTCCGCTCGACCGAGCCTGTGCGCTGCAAGTGGTTGATCCCCGCTGCTTGCGACCTCGACGAACTGCGTCTATCACGCGGGGCGCGCTCAAATCCAGAGCGGCCTTCGAAACGTGGTGAGGGAGGCGGCTCGGGATTGGTCCATCGCGCGACAGGAGCCAGCAGTCATGGCCAACGATCCATCAGCCCAGAGCGCCGCGCTCTGGCATGGCACCACGATCCTGACGGTCCGCAAGGGCGGGCGCGTCGTCATCGCCGGCGACGGACAGGTCTCGCTCGGCGCCACGGTCATCAAGTCCAACGCCCGCAAGGTTCGCAGCCTCGGCAGGGGCGACGTGATCGGCGGCTTTGCCGGCTCGACCGCTGACGCGTTCACCTTGTTCGAGCGCCTCGAGGCGAAGCTCGAGCAGTACCCGGGTCAACTGACCCGCGCGGCCGTCGAACTCGCCAAGGACTGGCGGACAGACCGCTACCTGCGTCGCCTGGAAGCCATGATGCTCGTCGCCGATCGCGAGCGGACTCTCGTGCTGACGGGCACCGGCGACGTGCTGGAGCCCGAACGCGACCTGATGGGGATCGGCTCCGGCGGCACCTACGCTCTGGCGGCCGCCCGCGCCCTGATCGACCTCGAGATACCGGCCGAGGAAATCGCCCGCAGGGCCATGGCGATCGCCGCCGAGATCTGCGTCTATACGAACACGAACCTCGTGGTCGAGAGCCTGCCGTCGGCACGCTGAAGCGGAACTGGGAGCACGGCAGCCGATGGGTTGGATGTTTCTGTTGCTGGCGGGTCTCTTCGAGATCGGCTTCACGACGGCCATGCGCTACCTGACATGGCCGCCCCGGATCGGCCCCGTGTTGACCTTTCTCGCCTTCTCGTCCGCGAGCTTCGGCTGTCTTCTGATTGCCATGCGCAGCGTCCCGGTCGGCACCGCCTATGCGGTCTGGACCGGCATCGGCGCGGCAGGCACTGTCATCATCGGCATGATGTATTATGGCGAGCCGGCGCAGACGCTCCGCATCGTGCTGATTTTCGTGCTGATCGCGGCCATCGCCGGCCTCAAGCTGATCGACGCCTGAAGCTGACCGACGCCTGTCGCGGCGCGACCTGACTTACGCGCCGGGCAGTTCCACATGGCGCATCCAGAACCCGCCGAGTGACGCAACGATGTCGATGAGCCCCTGGTGTGTGCCGGGCTTGGCGACATAGGCCGTCACACCGAGATCATAGGTCGTCTGGATGTCGTCCTCGGCGTTCGATGTCGTCATGACGATGATGGGAATGCGCTTGAGCAGCGGATCGGCCTTGATCTGGACGAGGGCTGTGCGGCCGTCCATCTTCGGCATGTTGAGATCCAGCAGAATGAGCCCAGGCAGACGGCGTGCCTCGAACGGTGGCCACCCCTTGAGATAAGTGAGGAGTTCGACCCCGTTCTCGACGAAGGCGAGCGGATGCGACAGGCCCGCCTCCACGAACGCATCGCGCAACAGCAGGCGATCGTCGGGATCATCCTCGGCGACGAGAATGGGCACGTTGGAGTTGTCGGCTGTGCGCAGGCGGCGCTGGACGCCGGGGGACTGCGATGCCGGCTGCATCGGCGGAACCGCCGTTGTCGCGGTGGCGTCCGAAGGGCTGCGCGATGCGGGGAACTGTGGTTGCGAGGCCAGGTTCCGACGCAGCGTCGGCCGCACCTGCGTGGCGCCGGACTGTGCGACGACCTGGATGCGGCGCGGAGGAAGACGCCGGGGCTGCTCCAGGAATTCGACGCCGATTTCTGTCGATTTCCGCCAGGCGGTTCGGCAGCACACCTCGATCCCGTCGAGTTCGACGAGCAGCTCGAAGGTGTCCGGAACGTGGGTGACCTGGGCGACTTGCAGCCGCGCCCCGCCGTTCGACATGTCGCGAACCACACACGGGATCGTCGCATGGCGCCCGCTGAACATGATCATGCCACCCTTCAGCATGCGCATTCGCGCACTACCGCGTGCATCACCGACTTCGGGTTGCATGGACCAACCGTTCCCCTACGCTCACTGCAGGACCGAAGTTTGCCTTGGATTGTCTAACAAACGGATAGTTTCGACCCTCTCGTCACGCGGCGGAACGGGAGGTTTCCCGAAGGACGTGCCCCGTCTACTGTGCCGGTCTGCAACGTGACGCGGGAGTTGGCATGCCATCCATCGGAAGCATCGGTGTCATCGGCGCGGGGGCCTGGGGGACGGCGCTTGCCCAGACGGCTCGCCTCGCCGGACGGGACGTGGTTCTGTGGGCCCGCGAGGCCGAGGTCGCCGACGAAATAAACAGCGCGCACAGGAATTCGATCTTCTTGCCGGGCGTGCCCCTCGAACCCGGGTTGCGCGCGACGGGCGACCTTGCAGCCATCGCCGCGTGCGATGCCATTCTTCTTGTTTCGCCCGCCCAGCACGTCCGCGCGACGGCTGTGGCCCTGGCGCCATTGCTCCGGCCGGGCACCCCCGTGGTCATCTGCGCCAAGGGGATCGAGCAGGCGACGGGCCGCATGATGGGCGAGGTGTTGGCCGAGACGCTGCCCGAGGCGACCCTCGCC
>JBGSJD010000726.1:0-5710 GCA_041742195.1 Hyphomicrobiaceae bacterium | reverse complement strand
CGCATGGCCGCCTGGAGGCGGGCCGGTACCGCGCCCTCGCCCGTTGCGAGCCGCTGGAGGTGCAACTCGAGCTGGCCCTCGACCCGCCGCGCCGCCTCGGCCAGACGCTGCTCGAACACCGAAGGGACACGATCGACCATTTCTTCCCCCAGACCGGGACGCTTCTCGATACCCTGATACCTAGACCGGGCCGCCGAACGTGGCCAGACACCTCGTGGGACGGGCTCGATGCTCCGCTCTCCTACGGAGAGGCTGGTCAGCGCCGCGGATTGCGGCTATAAGCGGCGCTTCGATCGAGCCGGGCGCCGTGCGTGCCCCGGCTTCCTAGCCGTGCAACCCTATCGCACGACCCGGCAAGACGCAGCCTCCGCCATGCAGCAGCGTGGTTGCGCGGCGCGCCCCGGGCCAGCGACCCGACGATCTCTTAAGGAGCAGTTCAATGGCCGTCCCGCGCAAGAAAGTATCGCGCATGAAGCGCGGTTTCCGTCGCTCCGCCGACGCCCTCGTGTCCCCGACCGTGGTCGAGGACAAGGAGACGGGCAACCTGCGCCGTCCGCACCACATCGACCTCAAGTCGGGCAAGTACCGGAAGCGGCAGATCCTCGACGTGGCGAAGGCCGAGGCCAACTGAGGCCCGCCAGCGGCAACACACCTTCTTCAAGCTGTGTCATCGCCGTGACGGCGAATTGCGCGATAGAGTTTGGATCAAGGCAAGGTCCCGTGGGGAACTCGGCCCGTGCGTACGGGCCAGCCGGACCTGCCAATCAGGAGGGATAGCATGTCGCTTCGGGTCATTCCGCTGCTGGTGATCTCGTTCATCGTCTACAACGTGGTCGTGCTGTTCGGCGGCGACGCCACGGCCGAGACGATCCTGTCGCGGCAACTGTTCGCCGTGCCCATGGTCAGTGGCGCCCGCTGGGTGTTCACGATCGGCGATCTGATCATCCTCCTGACGATGGTGCTGCTCTTCGCCGAGCTCATCAAGTCGACTTACACGTCGAGCTCGCAGATGGTCGACCATGGGCTCTCGATGCTTGTGTTCATCGCGTGCCTCGTCGAGTTCCTGCTGGTGCAGAAGGCCACCTCGTCGGTGTTCTTCTTCATTCTGATCGCAGCCCTCATCGATGTCGTGGCCGGTGCCCTGATCGGGATCCGAACGGCACGCCGTGATCTCAATCTCGGCGGCGAGTAAGCCGCACCGAACTGCCCGGCCAAGATTCCGGCGCCGCCATTCCGATGGCGGCGCCTTTTTCGTTGCTGCTTGCGCCCCCACCCGACCGCCGGCCCAGGCGGGGGGTTTATCGGTTGTTAATAGCTCACCGCTAAGTTTCACCATTGCGAGTGCGTCGCTGCGCAGCAGCCCTCGGGCGGCGTTGTCGCCCGTCATGACAAGAACCGGAACGAGCTGTGCCGACTCCAGACATCGAGCCCGTCGCCGAACGACACGCCGAGGTCACGCTGGCCGGCGGGCTGGCGGCCGCTGTAGCCGCGGCCGACGTTCCCGTGGAGGGTTGCGCCTTCGATCTGGTCGGTATCCTCTCCACCGTTCAGGAGACGGCTTATCTCTGGGATATCGCATCGGACCGGATCGAGTGGGAGAGCAATGCCACGTCGGTTCTCGGTGTGCGCTCGCTCGACGAGATCTCCACCGGCGCCGGCTTCCTGTTCCTGATCGCTCCAGAGCACGTCCTCAGACGCCAGGCGGCCGTGACCGATCCGGCCGGGATCGACGCCAGCCGCGGCGCACATTATCGCGTGCAATACCGGTTCGCGCCGGAAGGCCGACGGAGCGACGTCTCGCTCTGGCTCGAAGATCATGGCCGGTGCTGGTTCGACGACCAGGGTCGGCCGATCCGCGCGCGTGGCATCGTTCGCGTCATCAACGAGCGCTATCTCGAAGAGCAGCGCCTGCTCTATCGCTCGGACCACGATGAACTCACGGGGCAGCTCAACCGCATCCGCCTGACCGACGCGCTCAATGCCGTCGTGACGCGCGCCGAGCGCTCGCGGCAGAACTGCGCGTTCCTGATGGCGGCGGTGAACAACCTCGCCATGATCAATGAAACGTTCGGCTTCGATGTCGGCGACGAGGTCATCGGGCAGGTGGCGCGGATCATCCGATCGCGGCTGCGCGGCGGCGACACCATCGGGCGCTATTCCTCGAACAAGTTCGGCATCATCCTCAACGATTGCGGCCCCGGCGCGATGCGGATTGCCGCCGAGCGCTTCATCAAGGCCGTGCGCGACGCGACCATCGAGACGTCCGCCTGCCCGCTGTCGGCCACCATCTCCATCGGGGCGGTACTGCTGCCCGATCACGCCAACACCGCGCATCTGGCGCTCAGCCATTCACTGCAGGCGCTTGATACCGCGAAGACGCGGCGCGTCGATTCCTACCGGGCCTACGAGCCCAATGTCGGCCAGGAGACGGCGCGGCGACGCAACATCACGGTCGCCGAAGAGGTGACCGCCGCACTCGACGACGGCCGGATGCTGATCGCGTTGCAGCCGATCGTCGACACGGCAACGCGCCAGCCCGAACTCTACGAGTGCCTGCTGCGCATGCGCCGCCCCGACGGGCTCATCGTGTCGGCTGGCGAGTTCATCGCCATCTCCGAGCAACTTGGAATGTCGCGCCTGATCGACCGGCGCACGCTCGAGCTTTCGATCGATGTCCTGAAGCAGTTTCCCGACATTCGCCTTTCGGTGAACGTGTCGGGCCTGACGGCGAGCGATCACGAGTGGCTCGTCATGCTGCACCGGCTGACCGGCGGACGGAAGGCGCTGACCGAGCGCCTGACGATCGAGATCACCGAGACGGCGGCCATCCACGACCTCGACCTGACGATCAACTTCGTGGACACGCTGAAGGAACTCGGCTGCCGCGTCGCCATCGACGATTTCGGTGCGGGGTACACCTCGTTCAAGAACCTGAAGATCCTCGACGTCGACATGGTCAAGATCGACGGGTCGTTCGTGAAGAACCTGCTCGATGAACCGACGAACCGGGTCTTCATCAAGACGCTGGTGGAACTGGCGCAGACGTTCGGTCTCGACACGGTCGCCGAGTGGGTGGCCGACGAGGAGACCGCGCGGATCTGCGCGGAGTGCGGCATCAGCCATATGCAGGGCTACTACTTCGGCCGCCCGCTGCTCGTCAGCGAACTCGGCGACCAGACGCGACTCACCCTGGGAGGTTGACGCGAGCCGAGGCCGCCGCCGTGTTCCCGAACGAGGGAATATAGAGCGAATGCTTGCCCGGTCCGCCCGCCACCACGAGGTTGATGTGCTGCGGCGACGATGCCGGATAGTAGTGATCGGCCACGGGATGGCGGTCCTGCCCGGCCCAGCTCTCCAGGTTTTCGCGCGAGATCCGTGACACGTGCACCTTGGAGCGCTCGTAGAGCGCCTCCTGGACGGTTTCGGCCGTCCAGCCGTCGCGAGCCATGGTCTGGGCGTGCTCGGGGCCGAGGACGACGAAGCACGGCCCCTGCAGATAGGTGTTGTTGGCGCCGACCTGGCTCATCGTTCCGGCGATGGTGGTGATGAGGCCTTCGCCGGTGTTGCTCGCATGATCGTTGATGTTGTGCGGCGCTTCCGCCGCCATGGCGGTGACGACGCTATCGCCCGCCGCGAAGCCCTTGCGGACATGGTAGGGCGGAAAGGGGCTCGCCTCCTCGTTCTCACCGAAGCAATAGGCGAACTTGGCCGGCGAACCGTGCGTCGCGCGGTCCATGTCGCCGGGACGGGCGCCACCGACGTTCAGCAGGATGAGTTGCAGCGCCCGGCCGATCGCCGCGTTGGCGCGTCGGCCCTGGCCGAGGCAGTTCGAACCGCAGTTGATGTCGAGGGCATTGCGGATAGGGCCGCTCACCAGCATGAGCTGGCCGCACGGGTGCGTGGTCGCGAGCGTGCCGTGCAGATTGTATTCCGGCTGCAGAACCGCCCTCAGCCCCGCAAGCACGACCGGGAAATACTCGGGCTTGCAGCCCGCCATCACCGCATTGGCAGCGAGGCTCTGGATCGTCGGGACAATCTGGCGCGGCGAGATCGGGGCGAACGTCTCGTTGTCCGCCACCACGGCCGACGTGAAGCGCGCCACCTTCGCCTCGGTCGGGGCGATCATGGGCAGGCCGTCGCTCCAGCCCTGGGCCTGAGCGAACTCGTTCCAGGCTTCGGTGTCGATGTCACCGACGTCGACGTACTCGGACTCGATCTTGTCGTTCATCTCGGTTCCCCGGTCGGGCCGTCGTCATCGAATGAGCGCGCGGGCCGAACACGCCGCCCGCGCCAGACGCAAACGGTCAGGGCTACCCACCGGTAGCCCCGAGCCTATTTCATGAAGCCCTGGATGGCCTGCCACGCCGTCTCGATGCGATCCTCGAGTTCGGCCGCGTTGAGGCCTCCCACGGGATGCTTCACGACGATCAGACGCGGCTCGACCTTGCGTGCCTTGGCCTGCGCCAGGACGAGTGGCCGGAAGGTCTCAGTAGCGATGACGTAGGCCGCCACGCCGCGCTTTGCGAGTTCGATGCTGTCGTGGAAACTCCACGATGAACAGGAGCCTCAATCCCCCAGCGCGAGAAGTGCCGCCTTGTAGCGACGCGCGGCGCCGTCGATCTGCTCGGCGCTCGCCGGCTGGCTGGCCGACGGCTTCCAGACGAAATCAATGGCGTCCGTCGAGCGGACGCCGGCAAAGCGTCCCTTGAGACCCTCGAGCAGCTCGCGGGCGTTGGGCTTCGAGTTCGAGAACAGCAGGATCGGGTCCTTGGCCCAGTCGACGGCCCCGGACTTCAAGGTCTCGGCGCCGACGGGCGAATGCCCGAAGGTCGGGTTCACGATGCGCATGGATATCCTTCCAACGAAATCGGCTGAGTGGTCGGCCGTCACATGCCGGTGCGCGCCTTCAGCCGCGCGACGACATCTTGGCCTGTTGCCTCTCCATCCGCAATGGCCCTTGCGAGCGATGTCTCGCCTTCGGCACCGGCATCGCCCGTGACGTAAAGCCCGCACCCGGCCGCCTCGCGACGGGGAACGGGAAGGAGATCGAGGGCCGGTTGCCGCGACCGATAGACGAACAGGCCGGCGGCTGGAATAGAGCGGCGGCCGCCTGCGGCCATTTCCACCGTGATCGACGCCAGCGCGTCCGCGCCTTCGAGTGCGACGACCGCTCCTTCGACGACCTCGATCCGCGCATTCGCTTCGAGTGCCGCGCGAAGATCGGCCGGCGCGGCGAGGCCGGCGCTGGTGACGAGGGTCACACGGGCCGCGTGCTCCGCGAGTTCGAGCGCCTCGGTGATCGACCAGACGTCATCACCGACCACCGCGACCGGCTTGCCGGCATAGAGCGGCCCGTCGCAATTGGCGCAATGGGACAGTCCAACTCCATCATAGGTCGCCTCGTTCGCCAGTCCGGTGGTCCCGGGCGTCAGGCCCGTGGCGACGACGACGGCCTTTGCCGTGATGCGCTCCTCCAGCCCGACGACGACCAGAGCGCCGTCCGTCTCGATCGCCGTCACCTCGTCGATGGCAACCTCCATGCCGGCGCCGAGGGCACGGTCGCAAAGCGTCGCGAGCAGATCCGGACCGGTCGTGTGCGGGTCGAGATGGGGCACGCCATGCAGACGGCCGAGGTTCATGAGCTGACCGCCCGGTCCCATGCGATCGACGGCGATGCACGTGAGGCCCGCCTCGGCGACGACCGAGGCCG
>JBGSJD010000725.1:0-10327 GCA_041742195.1 Hyphomicrobiaceae bacterium | reverse complement strand
GCACAGCCGATGGCCACCACCGGCGCCCCGCAGGCTGAGGCGCCGTCGGCGCCCCGCGCGCATAGTCGTCGAGGCGCCTCCGGGTATCGAGCACCTCCAGGAATTGCAGTCGCGACAGATGCAGCGCGCACCTCAGTTCGTCCTTCTCGATGGAGTGGGCCTCGATCAGCTGGAACGTCTCGAGAAGCCGCAGCGCCATCCCGATCTCGTCGCGCGTGATCTGGAGCTGATGCTCGATCCGGCCGAGTTGCAGGAGCTTCGCGTCACCGGTTCGCATGTAGCGTGTCAGATGCGCTGCAAGGCGCATGGATTCCCGCGTCCCCCAACGCGCGACGATGGCGTCCCTCAGCCAGATCTCGGCCGCGAGCCCGATCTCGGACCGGCTCAGCGCCTCGATGCTGGCGAAACGAACTCGCCTCTGCTCACGCCCGTCTCCGTGCCCCATGACAGCAATCACCCCTTCGCCTGCACCGAAAGGTACAGCAGCACCGGGCAACAAACTCTAAATTCAAACAAATTCGCACACAGATCATCGATTGCATCGGCGGGACCGCACGCGCAATCCCAACGCAAGACGGGGGCCTGAGCCCCCGTCGTCGCGATACCGGCTGTGGGGCGGCTCTATTCGGCCGCCGCCGTCGCCACGGCAGCTTCGCGCTGCCCCCGACCTTCCCGCTCCAGCTTCAGGAGGTCCGCCACCAGGAAGGCGATTTCGAGCGACTGCTCGGCATTGAGGCGCGGATCGCAGAGCGTCTCGTAGCTGCGGGCGAGATCCTCGTCCACGATCTGCACCGCGCCGCCCGTGCACTCGGTGACGTTCTGGCCTGTCATCTCGATATGCACACCGCCAGCGTGCGTTCCTTCGGCACGATGGATCGTGAAGAAGCGCTCCACCTCTTCCTTGACCCGCTGGAACGGCCGCGTCTTGTGGCCGGTCGTCGCCGTGATCGTGTTGCCGTGCATCGGATCGCACGACCACACGACCTTCCGGCCCTCGGCCTCGACAGCCCGGATCAGCGCCGGCAGGTGCTTCTCGACCTTGTCCGAACCGAACCGGCAGATCAGCGTCAGCCGCCCGGCCTCGTTTGCGGGGTTCAGGAGATCAATGAGTTGCAGGAGCCCCGATGGCTCCAGCGAAGGCCCGCACTTGAGCCCGATCGGGTTGGCGACGCCCCGGCAGAACTCGACGTGCGCATGATCCGGCTGCCGCGTGCGGTCACCGATCCAGATCATGTGTGCCGAGGTGTCGAAGTAGCGGCCCGACCCCATCACCTCGTCGCGCCGCGTCATGGCCTGCTCGTAACCGAGCAGCAACGCCTCGTGACTGGTGTAGAAATCGGTCGTGACGAGTTCGCGCGTATTGGACTCGTCGATGCCCAATGCCTTCATGATCTCGAGCGTGCGTCCGATCTCGCCGGCGAGCTTCTCGTAGCTCGCCTCGATCGGCCGATCCTTCATGAAATCGAGCGCCCACCGGTTGACGTTCTGCAGGCTGGCGAAACCACCCTGCAGGAACGCCCGGAGGAAGTTCAGCGTCGCAGCCGACTGCCGATAGGCCTCGAGCTGGCGCTGCGGATCCGGGATCCGCGCCTCGGGCGTGAAGTCGAAGCCGTTGATGATGTCGCCGCGATAGCTCGGCAGCTCCAGCCCGTCCCGCTTCTCGATGTTCGAGGAGCGCGGCTTGGCGAACTGCCCCGCGATGCGTCCGATCTTGACGACGGGCATCCCGCCCGCGAACGTCATGACGAGCGCGGACTGCAGGAACACGCGGAAATAGTCGCGGATGTTGTTGGCGGAATGCTCCTTGAAGCTCTCCGCGCAATCGCCGCCCTGGAACAGGAACGAACGCCCTTCCGACACCCGCGCCAGCTTGGTCTTGAGCGCCAGGACCTCGTTGGCGAAGACGAGCGGCGGAAACTTAGCAAGCCTGCCCTCCACCTCGCCGAGACCGGCGAGATCAGGGTAATCAGGGACTTGGACGATCGGCTTCGATCTCCAGCTTTCCGGGCTCCAGGCAGCCGGCATGGGACGTTCCTTTTGACAGAAAGCGAAGCCCGGGGCTCTGCGGCGACCGCAGATCCTTCCCGCTCCGCACCTTCGATGAACCCCTGAACTATAATCCATACCGCGACAACCTGCCAGCGGGCCGTCCGGGCGCTATAGTCCGAAGCAACCGGCCCGGAGGCGGAACATGGCTGACGAACCAACGTTCACGTTCGGAATCGAGGAGGAATACCACCTCGTTGACCTCGTGACCCGCGACCTCGCCTCGGCGCCGCCCGAGCTTCTGGAGCGAGGGCACCAGCGCCTCGGTGGGCAGGTATCGCCCGAATTCCATCGGTCCCAGATCGAGATCGGAACGCCCGTTCTGCGCTCGTTCCAGGATGCCCGGAGCGAACTGGGCCGCCTCCGTGCCGAGATCATCGCCCTCTCCGCCGAGCACGGCCTGGCCCCGATCGCGTCGGGTACGCATCCGTTCGCCGACTGGAGCCGCCTCGAAACGTCGCCCAAGGCCCGCTACCAGGCGCTCGCCCGCGACCTCGCCGTCGTCGGTCGCCGCCTCGTGATCTGCGGAATGCACGTCCATGTCGGCATCGAGGACCCGGAACTGCGCATCGATATCATGAACCAGGCGCGCTACTTCCTGCCCCACTTGCTGATGCTCTCGACCTCCTCGCCCTTCTGGATGGGCGAGGACACGGGCCTGAAGAGCTTCCGCCTCGCGCTCTCCCAACAGAGCCCGCGCACGGGCATGCCCGGACGCTTCAACGGCTGGGACGAATACCGCCAGTCGGTCGGCGTTCTGGTCGCGGCGGGCGTCATCGAGGATGCGTCCAAGATCTGGTGGGACCTGCGTCCCTCCGCGCGCTTCCCGACCCTCGAGTTGCGCATCACCGATGTCGCCCCGCGCATTGATGACGCCGTGAGCGTGGCGGCGCTTTACGTCTGCCTCTGCCGCATGCTGTGGCGCCTGCGTCGCGCCAACGTGGGCTGGCGAACCTACCCGGTCTTCCTGCTCGAGGAGAACCGCTGGCGCGCCCAGCGCTACGGCATCAAGGACAGCCTCTTCGACTTAGGCCAGGGCACGCTGGTTCCCTACCCCGACTTGCTGGAAGAAATCATCGCTCTCGTCGCGGAGGACGCGGCTCACTTCGGCTGCACCGCCGAGGTCGCCCATGCCCGCACCATCGTGGCGGGCGGAACCAGCGCCGATCGTCAGGTGGCCGTCTACGAAGCGGCGAAAGCTGGCGGCGCGAGCGATGCCGACGCTCTCCGGGCCGTGGTCCAGGCCCTGATCGCCGAAACCGCGGCCGGCACCTGATCGCGGCCTAGCGCCGCTCGGCCTCGACCTCGATCGCGATTTCGACCTCATCCGAGATCAGTGGCGCACCGCGACCGAGCCCCCACTCGCTCCGCAACAGCTTCGTCCGCGCCGAGAACCCGGCCACGAACTTGCCCGCGAAGCTCGGATTGACGAGCCCCAGTGGATGCTCGCCCTTGAAGTTCCAAGTGACATCCAGCGTCACGGGTTTGGTCACGCCGAGGATCGTCAGTTCGCCCATCACCACACCCTGACGCTCGCCGGTCACCGTGATCCCGGTCGAGCGAAACCGGATGTCCGGATGTTCGGCGACGTTGAAGAAATCCGGCCCCCGCAGCAGTCTGTCGAGAGCCCCGACGCCGCTCGACAGTCGCGCCGGCTGCAGCTTCGCCTCCACTGTCGACGTCTCCACGGACGCGGGATCGAACGTCAGCGTCCCCTCGAACCCGACCAGCCGCGCGCTATGCCGGGAGAGGCCCGCATGGCTCCAGCTCACCACCACCGTGGAATGGCTTCCGGCCAGCGAGTAGGTCTCCGCGAACGCCGACAGAGCCGCGAGGGCCTGAAGCGTCGCCGCAAGAAGAACGGCACACAGCCCCGAGAACCGACGGTATGTCACCTGCAACGCGCGATACTCCCAATTTTGGCCGCCGCCGACGCCACTCAGAGCTGAGCCGACATACCACCATCGACGACCAGTTCCGCGCCCGTGATGAAGGACGCCTTGTCAGAGGCGAGAAAGACCACGGCCGCAGCGATCTCGTCGGGCCGCCCGAACCGCCGCATGGGCGTCTTGTCGATCAGCGCCTTCGAAAACGCGGGCATGCGCAACACCCGCTCCGTCAGCGCGGTCTCGACGAACCCGGGGGAAACGGCGTTGACCCTGATGTTGAAAGCGGCCCACTCGACGGCGAGGCCCTTCGTAAAGGCAAGGACCGCGCCTTTTGTGGCGCTGTAGCCGACGAGCTGCCGCATCCCGTGATCGGCCATGATCGACGCGATGTTGATGAGACACCCTTGCCCCGATCGCCGCAGCAGGTCGAAGCCTTCGCGCGCCAGCCGCACCACGCCGTCGAGGTTCACGTCCCGGATACGGTCCCAGTCCGCCCCGGACAGATGCCGAAAGTCGGAGCGGACATTGAGGCCGGCATTGTTGACGAGCACGTCGAGCCGCCCGTGGCGGGCCTCGATATCCCTGAGGACCGCGAGCACGTCCTGCCCCAGAGCCACACTTCCCGTATGAGCGAACGCAGCCGTCCCGGCGTCTGTCAGCTCAGCCACCACGCGCTGGGCCGCCTCCCCGTCCACATCGAGCAGGTGAACGGTTCCGCCGTCTGCCGCCAAAGCCCGGGCAATCGCCTGACCGATGCCGTTTCCGGCCCCTGTAACCAGACAAATTCGGCCATCGAGAAGAGGCATGGCAAAGCGCCCTGTTCTATCCAGCGAATGCCTTACCGCTCCGTCGCGACAGAGGCAAGAACGAGGTGAACAATGGTCATTTACCTGTGAACAAAAAAGGGCCGATGCGTCAAGCACCGGCCCGCCGTTCACTGCGCCGAGCGCCGCTACTTGAGCGGATCGTGGCGGCGACGATAATCCTGCGGATGATCATAGTCGTGCTTGTAGTCGTGCCCGATCCGGAACTTCACGCCGAGGCGGAACATCTGCGAGTCGAACGAGGCATTGTGCTGCACGCCGGCGATATTGAACTTGGCGTCGTCATAGGAGCCGTAGAGCCACTCACCGAAGAGGATGATGTGGTTCCAGTCGATCTCCGTACCCACGCCACCGACGAAGCCCGTCAATGTCTCGACCGCCTTGTTGCCGATGCCCGGCTCCTGCATCTCGACGCCGAGATAGCCGACGCCCGCCGTGCCGTAGAGCAACCAGTAAGGCGTCGGATAGACACCGAGCTTGGCCCGCGCGGTGAACAGGTAGTCGAAGCCGTAATCCGTGATGCCGGCCTTGTCGCGGGCGTCACCGAGGCTGCCGTCGATCTCGGCGCCGATCAGCAGCGCTCCCCACCGGTAGTCGTAGCCGGCCGAGACGCCACCACCGAACCCGCTCGGGGAGGCTGAGGCGATGGCTGGCAGCGACTGATCGACGTCGAGCCAGTTGCCCTGCCCGAACACGCCGAACTTCACGACACCGGAGCCATCGTAGTTCTGTGCGCTTGCAACGAGCGACCCGCCCGTCAGCAGCACGAGCGCTGCCGCAGCGCGCATCAGAAGTCTGGCCATCATCGGCTTCCCCCACAATTGTTAGACGCTCTCCCTTTTGCGTCTGTCAGCAATTGCTGATTCGGGGAAGTCTGCCGCGCGCCATCCGCTCAACGTCCCGCCGCCCTGGCGCACGCGGGCCACACATCGGGCATCAGGACGGGGAGGCCGCCGGCGGCTGCCACTTCTCGCGCATCGTCACCAGTTCCTCGGCGGCACTCGGATGCAACGCCATGGTGCGGTCGAAATCCGCCTTCGTCGCGCCCATCCGCATGGCGATGGCCGCCATCTGCACCATCTCTCCGGCATCCGGCCCGACGATGTGGCAGCCGAGCACCCGGTCACTCTTGGCATCCACGATGAGCTTCATGAGCATGCGCTCCTCGCGCCCCGAGAGCGTGCCCTTCATCGGCCGGAAACGCGCCTTGTAGAGATCGATGTCGCCGTGCGCGGCGCGCGCCTCGGCCTCGGTCATGCCGACGGTGCCGACCTCCGGCGTGGAGAACACCGCTGTCGGGATCATCTCGTACTCCGTCGTCCACGGCCGCTTGCCATAGAGACGATCGGCGAACGAATGGCCCTCGCGGATCGCGACCGGCGTCAGCGCGACCCGGTCCGTCACATCGCCGACCGCATAGATGCTCTCGACGTTCGTCCGCGATGCGCCGTCCACCTTGATCGCGCCGCCCCTCGCCAGTTCGACGCCGGCTGCTTCGAGCCCGAGGCCTGTCGTGTTCGGACTACGGCCGATGGCGAACATGATCTGGTCCGCCGTGAGCGAGCCGCCCCCCATCAGATGACCGACGAGCCCGTCGGCCGTCTTCTCGATCCGCGTGAACACCTTCTCAGTGACGATGCGGATGCCGCGCCTCGGCAATTCCTCCATCAGCGAGTCTCTGACATCCTCGTCGAAGCCCCTGAGGATCTTCGGCCCCCGATAGATCAGCGTCGTCTCGGCGCCGAGGCCCGCGAAGATGCCCGCGAACTCGACCGCGATGTAGCCGCCGCCCGCGACGATCACCCGCTTCGGCAGCTCCTTCAGGTGAAACGCCTCGTTCGACGTGATGACGTGCTCGCGCCCTTCGAGCTCCGCATCGACGTTCGGCCAGCCGCCCGTGGCGATCAGGATCGTCTTCGCTCGCACCGTCTTGTGGGACTTGAGCAGTCGCACCGTATGCGGCCCCTCGAGCACCGCCCGGCTCTCGAAGATGGCGACGCCGGCCCGCTCCAGGTTGCGCTTGTAGATCCCCTCGAGCCGGTCGATCTCCTTGTCCTTGTTGGCGATCAGCGTCGGCCAGTCGAAGCGGCTGGCGCCGACCGTCCACCCGAAGCCGGCCGCATCCTCGAACTCGTCGTGGAACCGGCTCGCATACACGAGGAGCTTCTTCGGAACGCACCCGCGGATGACGCACGTACCGCCGAACCGGTATTCCTCCGCGATCGCCACCTTGGCACCGTGCGTCGCAGCGATGCGTGCGGCGCGCACGCCACCCGAGCCGGCGCCGATCACGAAGAGATCGTAGTCATAGTGCGTCATGGGAGCGTGCCTATCGTCAGGAATGCAGTTGCCGCGATCAATCCACCGTACGGTCGACCTGAAGCGTCCGGACCCCGTCCGGCGTCGCGATGTAGGCGAGGTCGCAGATGCCGAGGAACAACCCCGTCTCGACCACGCCCGGCACCGAGCGCAGCAGTTCGTCGAGCAATTCCGCCTCGTTGATGCGTCCGAGCTTGAGATCGATGATGTAGTTGCCGTTATCAGTGATGAACGGCTCGCCGCCGGCTGCAAGACGCAACGCCATGCTGCCGCGCGCCCCCGCCTCCTCGATGCACGATTCGATCCACGCCTCCGTCGAGCGGAAACCGAAGCGCACCACCTCGACGGGGAGCGGATAGGCGCCGAGCGTCGCCACCTGCTTCGAGGCGTCGGCGATGACCACCATCCGGTCGGACGCCATGGCGACGATCTTCTCGCGAAGGAGCGCGCCGCCGCCCCCCTTGATCAGCCGCAGGTCCTCGTCGATTTCGTCGGCGCCATCGACCGTGAGATCGAGCTCCGGCGTCTCCTCGAGTGTCGTCAGGGGAATGGCGAGGCTCTCGGCCTGGATGCGTGTCGCGTTCGACGTCGGCACGCACAGGACGTCGAGCCCTCCCTTCACCCGATCGCCGAGCAGTTCGACGAAATGCCGGGCCGTCGATCCGGTGCCGAGCCCCAGACGCATCCCCGGCTCGACGAGTTCAATGGCCTTCAGCGCGGCCTGACGCTTGAGATCCTCGCTCGACACGGCGGTCAGATCCCGCCCATCAGCATGTACTTGAGCTCGACGAACCCGTCGATGCCGTGGCTCGAGCCTTCACGGCCAAGGCCCGACTCCTTGACGCCGCCGAACGGCGCCAGCTCGGTCGAGATGATGCCCTCGTTGATGCCGACCATGCCGTACTCGAGGCCCTCCGCCACCCGCCAGACCCGGCCGATATCACGGGCATAGAAGTAGCAGGCGAGCCCGAACTCGGTGTCGTTCGCCATGCGGATCCCCTCCTCCTCGGTCTTGAACTTGAAGACCGGCGCGACGGGGCCGAACGTCTCCTCACGGGCGCATTTCATGTCGGCCGTCACGTTGGCGAGCACCGTCGGCTCGAAGAACGTGCCCCCGAGCGTGTGCCGTTTGCCGCCCGTGACGATCTTCGCACCCTTGGCGACCGCGTCCGCGATGTGTTCCTCGACCTTGGCGATGGCCGCCGGATTGATCAGCGGCCCCTGCGCGACCCCTGCCTCGACGCCGTTGCCGACCTTCATGGCGGCAGCGGTCTTGGCGAGCTTTGCCACGAACTCGTCGTAGACGCCTTCCTGCACGAGGAAACGGTTGGCGCAGACGCAAGTCTGTCCCGCGTTCCGGTACTTCGACGCCATGGCGCCCTCGATGGCCTTGTCGATGTCGGCATCGTCGAAGACGAGGAACGGCGCGTTGCCGCCGAGTTCCAGCTCCACCTTCTTGATGGTCGAGGCCGACTGCGCCATCAGCACCTTGCCGATTTCGGTCGAGCCCGTGAACGTGATCCCGCGCACCTTCGGGCTCGTGGTCAGTTCCTGTCCGATCTCGGCCGACTTCCCCGTGATGACGTTGAACACGCCCGGCGGGATACCGGCCTGGCGTGCGAGTTCCGCCAGCGCCAGAGCCGTCAGCGGCGTCTCGGTCGCGGGCTTGCAGACGACCGTGCAGCCCGCCGCGAGTGCCGGCGACACCTTTCGCGTGATCATGGCGTGCGGGAAGTTCCACGGCGTGATCGCGCCGATGACGCCGAGCGGCTGCTTGATGACGATGATGCGGCTGCCCTGCTTGAAGGTCGGGATCGTCTCGCCGTAGATGCGCTTCGCCTCCTCGGCATAGAATTCGGTGAAGGCCGCGCCGTAGAGGATCTCGCCCCGCGCCTCGGCGAGCGGCTTGCCCTGTTCGCTCGTGAGGATCATCGCCAGTTCGTCGGCATGGGCGACCTGGAGGTCGAACCAGCGCCGGAGGATCGCTGCGCGCTCCTTGGCGAGCATCCGGCTCCACGGCCCGAACGCCTTCTCGGCGGCGTCGATCGCCTGCCGGGTCTCGGCGGCCCCGAGGCGCGGGACCTTGGCGATCTCCTCGCCCGTGGCCGGGTTGGTGACGGCGATCTCCGGCTTTCCGACCCACTGACCGTCGATGTAGCACTGCGTCTTGATGAGCGATGCGACCTTCTTGTCCATCTGAGCCTCCGGCGTGTGGGGTGGGGCGCCCGGTCCGGGCGATCTTGCCGTTACAGGTAGGGCCCCCCGACCGATCACGCAAGCAGACGCCTCTCCCCAAGGGTGCTAGATCCTGTCCCTGAAACGCCCCCCCCCGAGCCCGGAGCTTCGAGCCCATGCGCGACCTCACCGTAGTCTTCGACCTCGATGGAACGCTGGTGGAAACTGCCCCCGACCTGATCCGCTCGACCAACCATGTCCTGGCGCTTGCCGGGCTGGCTCCCGTCGCGCCCGCCGCCATCCGCCCGTCGATCAGCTTCGGCGGCCGCGCCATGATCGTGAAAGGCCTCGAGATCCGAGAGGCGCGTCTCACCGAAGCCGAGATCGACAAGCTGCTCGACGTGTTCCTCGATCACTACGCGACGAACATCGCCGTCGAGAGCCACGCCTTCCCCGGCCTCGAGGCGGCCCTCGACAGCCTCGCCGCCGCCGGTGCCACCCTCGCGGTCTGCACCAACAAGCGGGAAGGCCTGTCACGCACCCTGCTCGAAACCCTCGGGCTCGACCGTCGCTTTGCAGCCATTGCCGGCCGCGATACGTTCCCCGTCTACAAACCCCATCCGGACCACCTCCTCGGCGCCATCCGGATGGCAGGCGGCGACCCGGCCCGCGCCGTCATGGTCGGCGACAGCGACACCGACATCAAGACGGCGCGCGCCGCCGGCATCCCCGTGATCGGCGTGCCATTCGGCTACACCGACGTGCCGATCGCCGAACTCGCGCCCGACGAGGTCGTCCACCATTACGACCACCTCGTGCCCGCGATCGAACGCCTCACCGGCCGCGTCCGTTCCTGAATGAGCCCTTCAGGTAACGGCCGATTTCCAGTCATAATCGAAGCGCAGAAACCTGTTCGTGAGTTGAGGGCAACCACGAACAAGGAACCACCGATGATCATGCGCATGGCAACCGCGGCCGCTCTGAGCCTTCTCGTCGCCGGAACGGCGATGGCCCAGCAGCCCGCACCGATGGCGCCCGCGATCGCAGAGACGCAGACGGCACCGGCTCCCGCGC
>JBGSJD010000724.1:0-4252 GCA_041742195.1 Hyphomicrobiaceae bacterium | reverse complement strand
CGCGCCCGCCACGGTGTCTCCGGCGCGCCCGCGGCAGCCCTCCGACGCCCCTCGTCAGCCTGAATGATCGCCTCGGGTTCTGGCCAGGCCAAACCGGCGATGGCCGCACCGCTGCGGCTCGGTTAGGCTGGTCTCCAACAGGTGATGTCCGGGAGGATGCAATGCGCTGGGTGAGGTTCACGGCGAACGGGCGGACGGCCTACGGCCGCGTCGAGGGCGACGAGGTGGCCGAAGTGTCGGGCGATCCGTTCGATGGCTACGCCGAAACGGCCCTCCGGCATCAGCTGGCGTCCGTGCGCCTCGAAGTCCCGGTCGTCCCGCCGACGTTCTATTGCGTCGGCCTCAACTACGCCGAGCATATCATCGAGGCGGCAAAGAAGTTCGGCACCAAGCCCGATCTGCCCGAGAAGCCGGACGTGGGCTACCGCGCCAACAACGCGCTTGTGGCTCACGGCGACGACGTAGTGATCCCCGCCGACGCGACCGAGAAGGTCCAGTACGAGGGCGAACTCGTCGTCGTCATCGGCAAGGAGGCCCGGAACGTCTCCGAGGCCGACGCGCTGCAGTACGTGCTCGGCTACACCATCGGCAACGACGTCTCCGAGCGCACCTGGCAGAAGTCCGACCGGACCATGTGGCGATCGAAGAATACCGACACGTTCAAGCCGATGGGGCCCTGGATCGAGACCGACGTCGATCTCGACAGCCTGATCACCAGCGTGCGGGTCAACGGGCGCGAGACCTCCCGCTTCCGCACCAACGCGATGATTCATGGCGTTGCCCGGTACATTTCGGCAATCAGCCGTTATATCACCCTGAAACCGCGCGATATCATCTGGATGGGGACGGACGGTCATTCGCCCGATCTTGTCTCTGGCGACGTCGTCGAGGTCGAGATATCGGGTATCGGCGTCCTGAAGAACCGTTTCGTCAAGGCTGCCGCCGCAACATGACGAGCCATGTGCGCCGGATGTCACCGGCCGTCGGGCATCGTGGAGAAGCCCGGGCGTGAAATCCGGATCGAGCAGCGTTCGAGGAGAGCATGCAGGGGTCAGTCAGCCGAGCCGGTCCGGGAAGTCTGCCGAACCTGCTCACCTATGCCCGGATGGCGGCGGTTCCGGCCCTCGGTCTGGCCTTCCTCATGCTCGAGGGGGATTCGCGGCGCTGGGTGGCGTTCGCCATCTTCGTGGCGGCCTCGTTCACCGATTGGCTCGACGGCTACCTCGCGCGCGCCTGGGCCCAGCAGTCGACCCTCGGCCGCATGCTCGATCCGATCGCCGACAAGCTGCTGGTTGGCGCCGCGCTGCTGCTGCTGGTGCATGACGGCACGATCGGCGGCGCGTCGATCTGGGCGGCGCTGATCATTATGTCGCGCGAGATCCTCGTCTCGGGGCTGCGCGAGTTCCTGGCGGAACTGAACGTCAAGTTGCACGTCTCGCGGCTTGCCAAGTGGAAGACCAGCCTCCAGATGGTTGCTCTGGGCGTGCTGCTGGCCGGACCGGCGGGCGACCGCCTGCTTCCCGGCCTGTTGTCGGCGGGAGCAGCCCTGTTGTGGGTGGCGGCCCTGCTCACCTTGTGGACGGGCACGGGCTACCTGACGGCGGCCGTGCGCTCGGCCATGGACCACTAACTGGCGGACGTACTGCGTCCCGGACGAGGCCCTATGACTGTTCAGATTGTCTATTTTGCATGGGTGCGCGAGCGCATCGGCAAACCGGGCGAAACCGTCGAGCTGGCGCCAGGCGTCGCAACCGTGGCCGACCTCGTCCGGTGGCTCCGCGCTAAGGGACCGGAGTACGAGGCGGCCTTCGCGCGCCCCGAGCTTGTCCGCGCCGCCATCGATCGCTCCCACGTCAAGCCCGACACCCCGATCGCCGGGGCGCGCGAGATCGCGTTCTTTCCCCCCGTGACGGGAGGCTGACGATGAAAGTCCGCGTCCAGACCGCCGACTTCGATGTCGGCGAGGAGGTGCGCCGCCTGACCTTCGGCCAGCATGATATAGGCGCCGTCGTCACGTTCACGGGAACGGTCCGCGGCGAGGCCAAGGGCCGGCCGATCGTCTCGATGACGCTCGAGCACTACCCGGGCATGACCGAGGCCGAACTCGAACGCATCGTGGCCGACGCCGAGGCCCGCTGGCCCCTGTCCGCGACCCTCGTCGTCCACCGCTATGGCGAACTGAAGCCCGGCGACAACATCGTGCTGGTGGTCGCCGCCTCGCGCCATCGCCACGCGGCCTTCGAGGCGGCCGCGTTCCTGATGGATTTCCTGAAGTCGCGCGCAACCTTCTGGAAAAAGGAGACCACCGCCGACGGCGAGGGCCATTGGGTCGATGCGCGCGAAGCCGACGAGGCAGCTTTGGTGCGCTGGGCGCCGAAGCCGACCGCATCCGGCTGAACCGAACCGTCAGCCCGGCTCGTCACCGGAGGCCCGGTTGCCCTTAGTGCCGGGCTCGATGGCCGCGGCCGATCCGGCGCCGCCTTGCCACGACACCCGATAGAGATCGAACCGGCGGTCGAGGAAGTTTCGGACGCTGCCCTCGCGGCGTGCCACTTCGAGGTCCGTCAGGCTCAAGTCGGCGATGGCGATCGTCTCGGTGTTGGCGGCCGTATCGGCGGCGATCCCGTCCCGGGCGAAGGGGATGTCGCAGGGCGTCAGGATCGCGCTCTCGGCATAGTGGACGTCCATGTTCTCGACGTTCGGGAGATTGCCGCAGACCCCCGCCATGACGACATAGATCTGGTTTTCGATTGCGCGCGCATGGCAGCAGTAGCGGACGCGCAGGAACCCGCGCCTGTCGTCCGTGCAGAACGGAACGAAGAGCAGCATCGCGCCCTGATCGGCGATATGGCGCGCCAGTTCCGGGAATTCGGCGTCATAGCAGACGAGCACGCCGATCGGCCCGCAATCGGTATCGATCACGTTGACGCTGTCGCCGCCCTTGATGTTCCACCAGTAGGACTCGCTCGGCGTCGGGTGGATCTTGTCCTGGGCATAGACGGCGCCGTCGCGCAGGAACACGTAGGCGATGTTGCGGATCGCGCCGTCCGGGCACCGCGTCGGATGCGTGCCGCCGATGATGTTGATGTTGTGCTCCACCGCGAGGTCGCGCATGAAGCTGATGAACCAGTCGGTGTAGGTCGTGATCCGCTCGATGCCCGCGAGCGGCGGCAATGGTTTTTCCTCGAGTGACAGGAGTTGCAACGTGAACAGCTCTGGCAGCACGACGAAATCCGATTTGTAGTCCGCCGCCACGTCGACGAAGTAGGCCACCTGCCTGCGGAAATCCTCGCGATCCTTGATGCCGCGCATCTGGTACTGCACCGCCGCGACCCGCACCTTCGAAGGCCGCTCGAGCGAATTCGCGGCCCGGCTGCGGCCCTCGGTGTATTCCGGATTACGCCACACCATGTGGCTGGCGCGCCCGAGGGACTGCCGGTCGCTCGTATCGTAGCCTTCGAGTACGCCGATCGGCTCGAAGCCTTGCGCAATATGGAAGTCCACCACCGGGTCGGCGATCTTGCGTTCCCGGATGGCCGCCAGATAGGCGTCAGCCGATTCGATGTCCCGCGCCCGTCGTGCGAGACCCGGCATTCGACCGCCGAACACGATCCCTTTGAGGCCGAGCCGCTTCACCAGTGCCTTCCGCGCATTGTAGAGCCGCTGGCCGATTCTGAGTCGCCTGTGGCTCGGATCGACCGAGACGTCCATGCCGTAGAGCCAGTCGCCGCGCGGGTTGTGCCGGGCGCCGAAGCCGCCGCCGGTGATCTCCGACCACGTGTGAGGTCCGAGCGCGCTCTTCTCGTCGATGACGAAGGTACCGCAATAGCCGACGACCTGCCCCTCGAACTCGGCGACGAACTGGCCGTCCGGGAAATTGTTGAGCTGGCCCCGGATCATGGCGGCCGTGAGCGCCGACGGCGGCTGATAGATGCGCCGGCTCAGCGCCTCGATCGCGAGGATGTCGCCGGGTTGCGCTGGCCTCACGACCAGGCGGGCGCGGCGCAGCTTGCTGCCATCGGAAGTCTCGTCGGGACGTCTGGATTTCATGATCTGGATGGGATCTTTCATGGGAAGCCTGCGGGGCCGTCGGCTGTCGAGGCCGTTAGTAGCACACTCGCCGGCCCATGGCCCCCCGCCATCCGCGAGGACGCCGCCTCGTCACGGGCCCCGCCGCGATTGCATGCAAACCCGGCGACCGCTAAAAGCCCGCTCATGGCCAAAACGAATGCAAAGCCCGCCCCGCGCCGCA
>JBGSJD010000723.1:0-1584 GCA_041742195.1 Hyphomicrobiaceae bacterium | reverse complement strand
CCCCGTCCGCGAAGGGCACCGGCTCGGGGACACCCTCGAGGCGCTCACGCACCCAATCGACGCTCTTGGCGAGAAACCGGTCGGCCTCGCGGGCATCGATGTTGCGCGGGATCGTCAGCACGACCGAACGCGCCGAATGGCTGACGCGCAGTGTCAGGCGACGCGCCGTCGGGTGGCGCCTGATCTCGACGGGCGCTTCGATGCCGTCGACCTTCAGAAGCTGCACCGGCTGTGTCTTGGCGCTGGACCGCGACATGTCGAACCTCAGACCGGGTTTGATGGATGACGCACGACCGACGCGGACTGCGCGCGCACAAATCCTGCTCACTTGCGGCGCATCGGCCGCTACCCGTCTAAATGCAGCGCATTGAGGCGATGCCGAGGCGACGGGAATCGCATTGTTGGATTACCATCCCTGCGCGATGCATGGCGACATGTTCCGTGGCTTCCGCGCGCGATCGCGCATACGACGTTGCGGTGACGCCACGCGACGAAACGCCGAGGCCGTGCCGCCCTCAGGCCGAATGATGCGTCGACGATGCTGGTGCGAAGGTAAAGGCTGCGGCCTCGACGTCAGGGCGCTGCTGGCGCTCGGTCGTCTCGGACTGCCGGCGCTCGATCGGCGGCTGCATCACGCCGCGCGCCGTGCGGCCGTCGTTAGCGCGCGTGAACTCCGCAATGCGCGGCGCGATCTCGTGGCGAAAGCGCGAACCATTGAACACACCGTAGTGTCCGACCTTCGGGCATTCGAAGTGGACCTTGCGGTCCGACGGGATGCCCGAGCACAGGTCGTGCGCGGCGCGACACTGGCCGAGACCGGTGATGTCGTCCTTTTCGCCCTCGATGGTCATCAGCGCCACGCGGCGAATGCGCGAGGGGTCGACCCGGCGATTGCCGTGGCGGAGTTCGCCCTTGGGCAGCCGGTGGTTCACGAATACGGCGTCGACCGTCTGCAGGAAGAACTCGGCGGTCAGATCCATGACGGCGAGATACTCGTCGTAGAACTCGCGGTGCTTCTCGGCGCCGTCGCCGTCACCGCTGACGAGGTGCTCGAACAATTGCCGGTGCGCGGTCACGTGACGATCCAGGTTCATGGTCATGAACCCGGTCAGCTGCAGGAAGCCTGGATAGACCTTCCGCGCGTGGCCGGCGTTGGGCCACGGGACGGTCGTGATGACGTTGCGACGGAACCAGTCGACGCCCCGCCGCTCCGCGAGCGTGTTGACGACGGTCGGCGACACGCGGGTGTCGATCGGGCCGCCAGCCATGATCAGCGACTGGGGGACCGACGGATCGTCATCGGCTTCCATCAATGCGGTTGCGGCCAGGACAGGAACCGACGGCTGGCAAACGGCGAAGACGTGCACGTCGCCCCGGAAGTGGCGGAAGATCGCGCGCATCACGTCGATGTAGGAATCCAGGTCGAAGGCGCCAGCCTCGACCGGCACCGACCGCGCGTCCTGCCAGTCCGTGATGTAGACCTCGTGATCGGGCAGGAAGGCCTCGACCGTGCCGCGCAGCAGCGTCGCGTAGTGGCCGGACATCGGCGCCACCAGCAGCAGGCGCGGATCGCGCTGGCGGCGC
>JBGSJD010000722.1:0-2080 GCA_041742195.1 Hyphomicrobiaceae bacterium | reverse complement strand
GCGGGGCTGATCGCGGGACCGGTCGCCCTTCGCCCGCCCGCTGGGTGCGTGTTGCCGTCGGGCCGGCTGACTACTTGCAGTCGCTCAGCAACGAGCCGATGCAGCGCCACGTCTGATCCGCGAGCTTCGACAAGCCCTTGCCGGCTTTGGCCAGCGTGTCGGCGGACGATTGGCCCATGTCCTTGACGACTTTTTCCAGCGACGGTTGCGCTGGTGGTTTCGGGTTCGGCTTCTCTGGCGGTGCGGCAGGCGCGATAGCGGTCTTGTCTGCCGGAGGCGCGACGGGAGCGGGACCGGGAGTAGCCTTGGCCGATGCCTCAGCTTCGGGCGGGCTCGGGATCGCGGGTGGCGCGGCGATCTGTTTGGCGGCCTCGCGCGCGTCCAGACGCCGGATCGGCCCCTTGCAATCGAAAACGGTCCCGCCCGTCACGCTGCACGCTTCGTGGTTTCCCTGCCGCGCCAGTGCGCCGGTACAGAGTGTCTTCAACGTGAGGCCGGTCGGGACGGCCTTGTCGAGCACGCAACGATAGGTGGCTTCAGGGCCCTTGCAGACCACGCAGAATTCCTGGGCGTCGGCCGACCCGGCCGTCAGCACCAGGGCCGCGGCAATCAGGCCCGTGCCCCGCACGCCAGCGAGGGCAGAGGCCCGCATGGCATGTCGCCGACGTGCCGGGGGCATCTCAGGGCGTCCCGTTGCGACCATGCCGCATGAAGGCGGGACGTTCGGACAGACGATCGTAATAGGCCTCCAGTGCCGTCAGCTTCGGCTTCGGGAACTCGATGCCGAACCAGCGATTGGCAATCAATCCGACCGGAATGTCGGCGACGGTGAACGCGCCACCCGTGACGTAGCCCGTCTCGCTCGCCAGATGCCGGTCGAGGCGGGTCATCTGCTGCGTCCACTCGCCGATACCAGCCTCGATGCCCTTCGCATCGTCCTTGAACGGGGCCATCTTGACCTGCAGCCCGAGAAACACGGGCCTGATGCCCACGTAGGCGTCCGTCGCGGCCCAATCCATCCACTGCTCGATCCGGGCACGGGTGCGCAGATCGGTCGGATAGAGGTCGGCACGACCGTGCTTGGTCGCCAGATAGCGGACGATCGTGTTCGATTCGCGCAAGATGAAGCCGTCGTCGTCGACGACCGGGATCACGCCGAAGTCGGACACCTTCCGGAACTCGGTGTCATCGGTCGGGCGAAAGCCACGTCCCCAGTCCTCGCGCTCGAACGTCTCCCCGACTTCGTCGCACATCCACAGGACCTTGCGGACGTTGATCGAGTTGGCGCGACCGTAGATGCGAAACATCGATCCGTTCCCCCTGGATTGTCAGGCTGTCCTGGCGGCTCGCCAGCGGATTGGCGCCATGGAGCGCGTCGGTCGCCGGCCGCGCGATGCGAGAGCCGCTCGCTGGCAATGTACGGGGATCGCGAAGGCGCGTAAAGTTCAGCGGGGTGGAGCCGGGGGGCAGAATGCGTACGATCGGGATTCGGCGGTTCGGCGGCATCGATGTGCTGGAGGCGATGGATCTGCCCACTCCCGAGCCGGGTCCGGGGGAGGTCCGCGTCAAGGTGGCCTTCGCGGGCGTCAGTCCGACCGATGCCCACGTTCGTGCGGGTGCATTCGTCGACAGCCATGCGAGCGAACGGTCGTTTCCGATGGTGCTCGGGTATGAGGGCGTCGGCGAAGTGGACGCCGTCGGGTCCGGAGTGGACGGCCTGGATGCTGGCCGCCGCGTCGCCTGGTGCGGGCATGGGAGCAGCTATGCCGAATTCGTGATCGTGCCGGCCTGGCGGCTCGTCGAGATTCCCGATGGCCTGGCCTCCGATGTCGCGTGCGCGCTGCAACTCGACGGGCTGATGGCTCACGCGCTCTGCGCGTCGGCGTTTCCGGTTCGGGACGGCGACCTGCTTCTGCTCCAGTCCGGCGGCGGTGCCCTGGTTCCGCTGGTGGCGCAGTGGGCCGCCCGACGCGGGGTGCGCATCTATCATTTCAGCAGCGATTACGTCTTTGCCGGAGAAACCCCGGAGTTCCGTCGTGAGGACGAAATCCCCGCGCCGGTCAGCGTTTACGGACTGAGC
>JBGSJD010000721.1:0-4537 GCA_041742195.1 Hyphomicrobiaceae bacterium | reverse complement strand
GCCCGGCGGCATCGGCGCGCAATTGGCGGCCGGGCCGAAGCGGCGCGTCGTCACGATGTGCGGCGACGGCGGCTTCAACATGAGCCTCGGCGAACTGGAGACCGCGCGGCGTCTCGGGACGAGCTTCGTCGGCATCGTGTTCAACAATGCGGCGTCCGGCTACGTGAAGGCGTTGCAGCATGCCGTCTATGGTCCGGGCAGCTACCAGTCGTCCGATCTCGTGGAGATGGACTACGCGCTTATCGCCAAGGGATTCGGCTGCCACGGCATCCGGGTGTCCGATCCCGAGAAACTCGCCGGTGCGATCCAAGAGGGGCTCGAGAACACTTCGACGCCGACCATTCTCGACGTCATCGTAACGCGCGATCCGGCGAAGATGCTGCCCGCCGCCGACAACCGCGCGGCGCTCACGGTCAAGAAGGGCGACCGGCCGGTCTGATCCCAGCGAAGGACTTCGACCATGCTTAGACTTGGATGCGGCGCGGGCTTCTCCTCCGACCGGCTCGGGCCGGCGATCGATCTCGCGGAGAAGGGCCGGCTCGACTATCTCGTGTTCGAGACCATTGGCGAGCGGACACTCGCCTTCGGTCATCGGGACCGGAAGCTCGATCCCAAGCGCGGCTACAACCCGCAGCTGGCGCAGCGCATGCGGGGCGTGCTCAAGGCCACCAAGGCCAACGGGACGCGCATCGTCACCAACATGGGCGTGGCGAACGTGCCCGATGCGGCGCGCGTCGTGATCGAGGTGGCGCGGGAGCTCGGCCTCAAGGGGCTCAAAGTGGCGGCCGTCCTCGGCGACGAGGTGACCGACCTGCTGACGCCGGAGACGCGGCTCTTCGACTATCACGATCGGAAGATCAGCGAGGTCGGGCTGCCGCTCGCGGGCGCCAACGTCTATCTCGGGATCGACGCCATCCTGCCGGCGCTGGAAACCGGGGCCGACGTGGTGATCACGGGCCGCGTGTCGGATCCCTCGCTGTTCCTGTCGCCGATCGTTCACACCTATGGCTGGCGGCGTGACGACTGGGCGGCGCTCGGCCGGGGCACGCTCGTCGGGCATCTCATGGAATGCGGTATGCAGATCACGGGCGGCTACTACGCCGATCCGGGCAAGAAGGACGTACCGCGCCTCGCTGATTGCGGCTACCCGATCGCGGAAGTGCAGCCGGACGGTTCGGCCGTCATCACCAAGCTCGACGACGCGGGTGGCATGGTGACGCCGCGCACGGTGAAGGAGCAACTTCTCTATGAGGTGCACGATCCGAAACGGTATCTCACGCCCGATGTGACTGCCGACTTTTCGGCCGTTCAACTCGTGGACGAGGGCCGCGATCGGGTCCGCGTCGCGAATGGAAGCGGGACCGCGCGCCCGGATACGCTCAAGGTCACGGTCGGGTTCGACGGGGGTTATCTCGGCGAGGCCGGCGTCAGCTATGCCGGTCCGAACTCGGCCGCACGCGCGACGCTCGCCGCGGACATCCTGCGCGACCGGCTCGGCCGGCACAGCGAGATCGCGCGCAACATGCGGGTCGATCTCATCGGTCTCAACGCGCTTCATGCCACGGCCCACGGTGTCCGGCAGAATGCCGAGGACGTCCGGGTCCGGGTCGCGATGCGGACGGCAGATCGCTCAGCCTGCGAGACCATGCTGTGGGAGGTCGAGGCGATGCTCTGCTGCGGGCCGGCCGGCGGCGGCGGCTATCGCGGGCAGATTACGCCGTCCGTGGTGACCCATTCGGCGCTGATCGAGCGCGAGCGGGTGCGGCCGAGCGTCGAGGTGCTGGTGGCATGAGCGGACAGGGAACGATGCGGCGGGTCAAGCTTCACGAGATCGCGCACGCCCGTGCGGGCGACAAGGGCAACACGTCGAACGTCTCGGTCTGGGTCTACGATCCCGGCGATTATGCGCTGGTGAAGGCCCAGCTCACGGCGGAGCGCGTGAAGTCGGCCTACCCCAACCTGCTGAAGGGCTCCGTCACGCGCTACGAGCTCGAACAACTGCATGGTCTCAACTTCGTGATGCTCGATGCGCTCGAGGGGGGCGTCAACACCTCGCTCGGGCTCGATTCGCACGGTAAATCCTGGAGTTTCCTCATCCTCGATCTCGACGTCGAGATGCCCGAAAACAGGGGACCTGCCGCGGCGGCTTGATCGCGCCACCTTTGTCGCCATATTGAGCGCGGGCGCCGGCCGGAAAACTCGCGCGCCTTTCGTCTCGCGATGGGCACGGACAAGGCGACAGGATGGCTATCGGACGGCAGACTTTGGTGCGGGTGCTCGCGGGCATGACCATGCTCGCCGTGCTCCTCGTGCGGCCGGTCAGTGCCGAAATCGCCACGGATTGCTTCAGCGAAGACAACGAGCGCCGCTTCGCAGGCTGCACGGCCATCATCGACAACCCTGCATCGACGCCGGTCGAGCGGGCTCAGGCGTACTCGATGCGGGCCTTGTCGCTTTCACTGAAGCAGAAGTACGACGAGGCGATCCAGGACTACGATCAGGCGATCGCCATCAGCCCCGACTTCGCGACGGCGCTCAACAACCGGGCGTGGGCCCTGTTCAAGGCGGGGCGTGGCCCGGAGGGGCTCGAGGATGCCGAGCGGTCGCTACGGCTCAACCCGATGAGCGCGCATTCCTGGGACACCCGGGCACATATCCGGCAGACGATGGGCAACCACTCGGGTGCGCTACACGACTATCAGCAAGCCATGGTTCTGGGCGGCCCGCGCATGGTGAAGCTCTACCAATGCGGACTGTCGGCATCGGGGCTGTATCGCGGTCGGCTCGACGGCATCTACAATGACGAACTCGGCGACGCGATCCGGACCTGCGCCAACTCGACGACGTGCGATCCGCTCCCCGCCGACGAGGAATGCCGCGACCCGACATCGTGACGAACCTCCGCCTAGGCTTCAGGTCCAAGGCGCGTCGGAGGCGGGCGGTGGCAAAACGATGTAGCCATCCGAGAACAGCTCGTCGGTGATGGCAGAGACCTCGCCGCCGTCGAGCAGCAGCCATCCGCGTGCGCCCTGCTGGCGTTCTCCCCACGGCGCCACGACATCAAAAGCTCCGGGGAGGCGCAGGGCCTCGAGGATGCCTCGTCGCTCGAACAGATCGCCATCTTCGGTGGCAAGCCGGCGCGACGCGGGGCCGTAGAGTGCAGCAAACCGTTCGGCGGCGATAACCGAGGTCTGCTTGCGGCCGTCTCTGTCGCGGATCGCATGGCCGCTGTCGTCCAGGGCCGTGACGAGCCAATCGCCGGTCCCGGATGCCGCGATGTCGGTCCGACGCGCCGCCACAAGTCCGCGTTTTCTGGCGCGCTGCCGTTGGATGCCGAGGCGTTCGGAGATCCGGCGGACGTCGAGTGATGTCAGTGGATGGTCGCTTTTCAGCAGCGGTCCCTCGCCACCATCCTGCGGCACCAGCCTGAACATGGGGGCACTCCCGTTACGCGATCCGTTCCCGCCGTCACCGGGCCGGCATTCGACCTTCTATCCTCCGTCTCTGGTCATACTGCGACAGCAGCAGCGGAGCCAGCGGGGTTGCCGTTGATGGCAATCGCAGAACGACACAACGGCCGCAAGGCGTGACGCCTGCGGCCGTTGCACATCGAAACGTCGTCGGATCGGCTTCGCGGTTATTCTTCGGTCGCCGCGGGAACCGTCGCCACGTCGGCCAGCGGGTTCTCCTTGAAGTGCAGGGCGCCCTTGATGCGCGCGCCTTCTTCGGCCGAGAACACGTTGTGGAAGATCTCGCTGTCGACGTGAGCGGTCTTCTCCAGGCGGACGCGGGTGGCGTTGATCACGCCTTTCGTCTTGCCGCGGATGACGACCTCGTCAGCGGTGATGCCACCCTCGACCAGCGCGTCGGCGTCGATGATGAGCAGGTTGCACTTGATGTTGCCGTGAACCTTGCCCTTGACCAGGATGTCGCCCTCGCTTTCGAGGTCGCCCTTCATCTTCAGCCATTCGTTGATGATCGAATAGTTGGCCTCGCGCGAGCGCTGGGAAACCGAGATCGCCTGGTTGCCTGCGTTGTAGGCCGGCGCAGGGAATGCCCGCTCCGCCTCCATCGTCGTGACGCCGTTGGTATGTCCTTCTGCCTTGCGCGGTGCGAACATTCTCATTCTCCCTGCCGCCGGGTCCAGCCCGTTTGATTCTCCATCATCTCCGCAATTAGCAGATTTCCGCATATTTTTAATGACTTACGGTATTCCGCGGCGCTATTGCACGAGATGTGTCGCCCAAATGATACGCAGCGCACAATTTCCGGCTCATAACTTTGGGCGCAGCCCTATTCCGGGGATCATTTGAATTGATTCTCCTGGGGCTGTTAATGGTTTTCTATTGCGAGGCTGACGTTTTTTGTCTTCGCGTGATTCGTTTTCCGCGGCGCGCATACAACGACAGGGCCGCCCGCGTGGCGGACGATCCATTGCCGGTGGCGGGTCCGTCTGGTGTGATCAGCGCTTGGCTTCCTGGGCGCGTCGCAATGCTGCTGCGAACGCGTTGTCGCCGGCGGACGCGTCGCCGCTGCG
>JBGSJD010000720.1:0-1781 GCA_041742195.1 Hyphomicrobiaceae bacterium | reverse complement strand
GCGCGAAGCCCGGCTGCTCGTTGCCGATCCCGTCGTCGCCCTCGCCGCCGTCGTCCTGCGAGCCGTCGTCGCCGTCCGCAAAATCGCCGCGCGGGTTGCCGGGATTGTGCCGACCGTTCCCGTTGGCGCCTTCCTGCGACTGCTGACCCTGCTGCTCGCGATAGGCGAGAATGATGCGATTATAGTGCTCTGCGTGCTGGAGATAATTCTCGGCCAGAACGTAATCGCCGGAGGAATGGGCATCGCGGGCGAGCTGGAGGTATTTCTCGGCGACGTGTGCCGGCGTACCGCGGACCTTCACATCGGGACCGTTGGACTCGAAGCTCCGCGTCAGCGGGTTCTGGCCCTTCCGGTTGCCCTGATGGTTGTTGTTGTTCATGCCGTTGTTATTGTTGCGGCCGCGGCCACGACGATGCTGCTGTCCCTGCCTCATGGGCTCCCAATCTCAGACTTTTTGCTTTGCCGCTCATCATCCGCGCCCGGGGCCAAGCCCGAGGCGCGCCGATCTTTTCGCACCGGTTTCGTTGTCGACGTCCCGTGATCTTTCAAACGCTCGTCAGCCGAACTCTCGCCGGCAAGAAACAGCTACCGGAGGTTCGTGCAGATGAGGCACACCACCCAGGTTACCGTGCTCATCAAAGCCGTTCGGCGGGACGGGGGAACTTCCGCTCTCTTGTCACGGCCTTGGTTCAATCGGGAATGAGCGAGACTGAGCGACCGCGGAACCGAATTGCGCGATTGCTCGACTTTAGCGCCCAGCACTTACGCAGATCTCTAAGGACCCCTGCAGTCTCAACCCGCAAGTTTCACTCGGTCGCGTTCAGGCTCACGGCAACGCTAGCTTGAACAGCCCGGCATTCCAAGCTTTTTTTTGGTCAAGGTGAATCCACGCGGGGGGCCGCTCCGGCGTTTCCGGCCGGTCGTGCCCGGACTGCCACACATCGCTCGATGCCAGCCAGATCGCGCCAGATCCGGACCTCGGGCGCGGCCGGGTCCGCGACGGCTGCAACCAGCACGGCGCGCACATCCTCCGCCTGTCCGAGACCGATCTCGACCACGATCCATCCACCGGGACGCAAAACCCGGCTCACGTCGCGCGCGATGGCACGGTAGGCGTCGAGGCCGTCAGCGCCACCGTCGAGCGCCAGATGCGGGTCGTAGTCGCGCACATCACGGTCGAGACCGGCGATGGCCGCCGTCGCGATGTAAGGCGGGTTGGAGACGATCAGATCGCACGTCTCGTCGATGCCCTCCAGCCAATTGCCCTGCCGGAAGCGGCAGCGCGCCGAAAGTCCGCACCGGGTTGCATTGGCCATGGCGACGGCCAGCGCCTCACGGGACAGATCGACGCCCACGCCGCTCGCGCGATCGAGACGGGCGAGAAGCGCCAGAAGAATGGCGCCGGTCCCGACGCCGAGGTCGGCGATCCGCGGCGCATCTCCGCCCGGGCACGATCCCGCGGCCACCAGTGCCAGGACACCGTCGACCAGCGTTTCGGTATCCGGGCGTGGGTCCAGAGTGGCGGGCGTCACGGCGAGTTCCAGACCATGGAAGCCACGGGACCCGACGATGCGCGCCACCGGTTCGCCTTCCGACCTGCGGGCGACGGCGGCTGCCAGGGCCTGCCGTTCGGATTCGTCCAGTGCCCGCTCGGGATGAGCGGCCAAGGCGACGTCCGAAACGCCCGTTATCGCAGCCACGAGACGACGGGCATCGAGCCTCGGCGTCTCGACGCCGCGGGCCTGCAATTCGCGGGCGATCGCGGTAGATCGGAAGAGCAC
>JBGSJD010000719.1:0-2278 GCA_041742195.1 Hyphomicrobiaceae bacterium | reverse complement strand
GGTGCGTCAGGCCTTGGCGAGCGGGGCGTGCTGGTCGAGGACGCGGAGGATCTCGTCGCGCGTCAGGTCCGGCACCTCGAGCAATGCCCGGTCCACACCGGCCTCGCGGTAGCCCTGCAACTTGGCCGCATCGGCGGGAGCCCGGAAGACCGTCATCTGCAAGGAGCGGGGATTGCGGCCAGCCGCCGTCGCCGCCGCGTCCAGGCGTGCGCGCTGGGCCTTGGCATCGAAGGTCGCGGTCGCCCGCGGGAACCAGCCTTCGCAGAACTCGACGACGCGGCGCAGCGTGTGGTCCGTTTCGCCACCCAACAATACCGGCGGATGTGGTCGCTGCGCGGGCTTTGGCCACGACCAGATCGGGTCGAAGTTCACCAGCTCGCCGTGGAACTCGGCTTCCTCCTTGGTCCAGATCTCCTTCATGGCGAGGACGCGCTCGCGGAGCAGCCGAAACCGGGTGTCGTAACGGGCGCCGTGGTTCTCCATCTCGTCGACGTTCCAGCCGCCGCCGAGGCCCATGACGAAGCGGCCGCCGGAGAGCATGTCGAGGCTCGCCACGGCCTTGGCGGTGACGATCGGGTCGCGCTGCGTGATCAGGCAGATGCCGGTGCCGAGGCGGAGCCGGGTCGTGCGGGCCGCCGCAAAGGCCAGGGCGACGAAGGGATCGTGCGTGTGCGAGTAGCGCTTCGGCAGCTCGCCGCCGCCCGGAAATGGCGTCCGGCGGGAGGTCGGGATGTGCGTATGCTCGCAGACGAAGAGCGATTCATAGCCCCGATCCTCGAGCGCGACCGCCAGCTCGCCGACCTCGATGCCGTAGTCGGTCGGGAAATAGAAGACGCCGACGCGCATGGGATTCCTCCGGTCCGTTTCGATTTGGTCGAGAGGGTAGGCAGGCGGGCGACCGAGGCGCAACCTCTATCGGAGGTCGACGCGCCGGGCCTGCGGCGCGGCCGGATCGTCGGGCGCTGCCGGACCACCTCGCGATCAACCCCCTGTCATGCAGCGCGACAGGCGCTATAACGGCGCCCGGGATACGCGCGGAGACGACCAAGATGGCAGATCACGAGACGGCCGGTAGCCCCAAGCCCGGGGCGGACCCACAGATGAAGGCTCGCATCCTCGCGGAGGCGCTGCCGCATCTGATCGACTACGACAACGAAACGGTCGTGGTCAAATTCGGCGGCAACGCCATGGGCGACCAGGCGCTGGCCGACGCGTTCGCCAAGGACATCGTCTACCTGAAGCTCTCCGGCGTGAACCCGGTCGTCGTCCATGGAGGTGGGCCGCAGATCGGCAACATGCTGAAACGGCTCGATATCAAGTCGGACTTCGTGCACGGGCTCCGGGTCACCGACAAGCCGACGGTCGAGATCGTCGAGATGGTGCTCGCGGGGGCCATCAACAAAAGCATCGTGTCGGCGATCAACGGGCAGGGCGGCAAGGCGGTCGGCATCTGCGGCAAGGATGCGAACCTGCTGATCGCCCGGAAGATCACCGAGATGCCGGATCCCGAGTCCAACATCATCCAGGCGGTGGACATCGGCTACGTGGGCGATCCGGTGAAGGTCAATCCCGAGATCGTCGAGGTGATCTCGCGCTCGGATCTCATTCCGGTCATCGCGCCGGTGGCCATCTCGGAGACCGGCGAGACGCTCAACGTCAATGCCGACACCTTCGCCTCGGCGCTGGCCGCGGCGCTCAAGGCCAAGCGCCTCCTGCTGCTCACGGATGTGGCGGGCGTTCTCGACAAGGACAAGAAGCTGATCTCCGACCTCACGGTCGACGAGGCGCGCCAGCTCATCCGCAACGGCACCATCACCGGCGGCATGATCCCGAAGATCGAGGGCTGCATCGAGGTGGTGGAGGCCGGCGTCGGCGCCGTCGCGATCATCGATGGGCGGGTGCCGCACTGCGTGCTGCTCGAGTTGTTCACCGAGCACGGCGTCGGCACCATCGTGCGCCGGGAGCGCTGAGGCGCGAGGGGGCGTACGCGCCGCCCCCTCCGTCTGCGTTTCGGAGCAGGGATCAGCCCTTGCTCTTCTCGTAGCGGGCCTTGGTCTCGGCGTTCATCGGATAGAGGCCGGGGAGTGGCACGCCCTTCCCCACCTCGTCCATGATCCAGCCCTCCATGCGCTCCTGCTCGGGGGCTGTCGCCAGCACCTCGGCCAGCAGCGCCTGCGGGATCAACACCGCGCCGTCGTCGTCGGCGACGACGATATCGTCCGGGAACACGGCGACGCCGCCGCAGGCGATCGGCTGCTGCCAAGCGACGAAGGTCAGG
>JBGSJD010000718.1:0-2856 GCA_041742195.1 Hyphomicrobiaceae bacterium | reverse complement strand
CCGGCGACGCCGCGCGGCGGCCCGTGCCGCGTCCGTCGCCAGCCCTGAAGTTCGGCATCGGAGCCGCAGTCCTCGTGCTCGCCTTCGCCGATCTCTTCATCCCGAAGCATGGACCCTTCCCGATCGAGCACACCCCGGTGTTCTATGGCAGCCTCGCCTTTCTCGTCGCAGGCGGCCTGATCATCGTGGCGGAAGCGCTGCGCCATCTCCTGTCCCGCCCGGAGGACTATTATGATCGGTGAGATGTCTCCTGGCCTGATCCTCGTGCTCGGCGCGGTGCTCGTCCCGTTTCTCAAGGGGCAGGCGCGGGCCGCCTGGATGCTGGCCCTGCCGCTCATCGGACTGATGCAGCTCCTGTCGCTACCGATGGGCGACCTCGGCCAGACGACGCTGGCGGGCGTGCCCTTGACGACCATGCGCGTCGACCGGCTGTCGTGGCTGTTCGGCGTCGTCTTCCTGTTCGCCGCCTTCATCGGCATTCTCTACAATCTCTACCACGACGACCCGCTGCAGCACGCGGCCGGCCTCATCTATGCGGGTTCGGCCATCGGCGCCGTCTTCGCCGGCGATCTCGTGACGTTCTTCCTCTACTGGGAAGGCACCGCGATCGCGTCCGTGTTCCTGATCTGGGCCTCCGGCACCGAGCGGGCCTACCGCGCCGGCATGCGCTACCTGATCGTCCAGATCGGCTCCGGCGTCATCCTGCTCGCCGGCATCCTGATCCACCATCACGCGACGGGTTCGCTCGCCTTCACCAAATTTGGCCTCGACGCGCCCGGCGCCATGCTGATTTTCCTGGCGATCGGCATCAAGTGCGCCTTTCCGCTGCTCGGCAGCTGGCTGCCGGACGCCTACCCGCAGGCGACGCCGGGCGGCACGGTGCTGCTCTCGGCCTTTACGACCAAGCTTGCGGTCTATGCCCTGGCGCGCGCGTTCCCCGGGACCGGCATCCTGATCCCGATCGGCCTCGTGATGGCGGTCGTGCCCCTGGTCTACGCCATGATGGAGAACGACCTCCGCCGCACGCTTGCCTACACGCTGAACAACCAGCTCGGCTTCATGGTCGTGGCGATCGGCATCGGCACCGAGATGGCCCTCAGCGGCGCCGCCGCCCAGGCCTTCGTCCACGTCGTCTACAAGTCGCTGCTGTTCATGGCGATCGGCGCGGTCCTCTATCGCACCGGCACCGCCGAAGCGAGCGCGCTTGGCGGGCTTCGCGCCACCATGCCGCTCACTGCCGCCCTCTGCATCATCGGCGGCCTGTCGATCGCCTCGCCACTGCTCGGCGGCTTCGTCGCCAAATCGCTGATCCTGTCGGCGGCCATGAAAGGCGGCTATTTCTGGGTCTGGCTGATCCTGCTCGGCGCCAGCGCCGGAGCCTTCATCGCCACCGCCATCAAGATCCCCTATGCGGCGTTCTTCGCGGCCGACAGCGGCAAGCGCCCCGAGGAAGCCCCGAAGCCGATGCTTGCGGCCATGGGCCTTGCGGCGCTCGCATCCCTCGTCGTCGGGCTATGGCCGAGCCTGCTCTACGGCGCTCTCCCCTTCCCCATGACCTACGACGCCTACACGGTCGAGCACGTCGTGACGCAACTCCAGCTGATGGCCTTCGCCGCCCTTGCGATGGTGGTGATGGTCGCGCTCGGCCTCTATCCGTTCGAGAAGCCTGGCCAACTGCTGGGCGCGGACTGGCTCTATCGCGGGCTCGGCTGGCGGCTGCTCCGGGGGATCGATACGGCAGCCAACGCCACCTGGGGCGCGATCGTGGGGGTCGTCACTTCGGCATCGGAGGCGACGGTCGCGCGGGCGCGGTCTCTCCACGGCCCGGATGGACCATTCGGCCGGACATGGCCCACGGGCACCATGGCGCTCTGGACCACGGTGATGCTCGGCGCCTATCTCATCCTGGCGTTCGTCTGATGCGGGTGCCCGACAGGAGCCCGAAACGACGAAGGGGCGGACGGCCCGGCCGTCGCCCCGCTGAACATCGTCCGCCGACCGGCGCGACACCGGTCCTAGTTGCGGTAATCCTGGATGCGCGTCGCCCTGAGCCCTGCGAGGCCATGACGGTCGATCGACCGCTGCCAGGACAGGAACTCGTCGACGGTGAGCTTGTAGCGCTCACACGCTTCCTCGAGGCTCAAGAGGCCGCCGCGAACGGCTGCCACCACCTCTGCCTTGCGGCGGATAACCCAGCGCTTCGTGTCCCGCGGGGGGAGGTCGGCGACAGTCAAGGGACTGCCGTCGGGGCCAATCACATAGCGCGCGCGCGATCTGAACTGTTGATCGGTCATGATACTCGGTACACTCTCTCTGACCTGAGGTGACACTACCCGAACGCTATTAATTCGCACTGAAGCGGCAAGGTTAAGACGAAGCCACCTGATGCCCCAATTTTATATGATTTTTCTGCGACATAAACCTAGCCGCTACCAGATGGTAAACGCTCGCACCGTCAAGATCCAGAAAACGCCTGCAGGATGATACAAATGTCGCAGGCGCAACCGTCCAGCGGACTTGGGCCCGTTAGCCGAAAACGCCCAGCCACAAGAATTGTTCCTGGGTGCGACAAAGCGCACATCTTCGTCACGGTGGGCCAGTGCTGTTTGAAGAGCGGACGCAGACTGACGCCCACCACTCCCGCTGCGCCCTAGGCCCTCAGACCATCCTGGATCGCCGCAATCTCCGCCATCGCCGCCGCCGGTAGCGGGCCTGCGAGAACCGATTGGGCGCCGGCCTCGAACTGCTCGACCGTCGCGATCCCGACCTGCAGCGTCGAGACGGCCGCGTTGCTCGCCACGTAGCGGATTGCGAGATCGACCGTGTCGCGCGCCCCGGCCCGCCCCACGACCGGCT
>JBGSJD010000717.1:0-2292 GCA_041742195.1 Hyphomicrobiaceae bacterium | reverse complement strand
GAGCAGACGTCTCGCGGGCGTCGCCGGATCGGCCTTCAGGATGCGGATGGCGCCCTCCGCGCCAGCGAAGAACGCAAGGCGGAGATTGGCGTAGGTCGCGGGCAAGCCGGCGGCCACGAGGAGGGCGGCGTTGTCGCGGGTGAAGGCTTCGGCGGCCCGGCGGGCGAAAGCCCGATCCGTGCGCAAGGCGAGGACGGCGGGTGCTTCGAGCTTCGCGGTTTCGGCGGCGAAATGGCGCGCCACCACCTCGAGGAAGGTGGATTCGATGAACTGGAAGGGACCGAGTGCGGTCGAGCGGGGATTGCGAGCGCCATCACGGCCGCCGGATTCGGCCATCATCAGCCGGTCGAGAAAGAGGTCCATCGCGGCCTTGCCGTCGACGACCTCTGCAGTGGTCGCGGACGTGGCCGCGCCGGAAGGTTGGCCGCCACTGGTCGGTGGCGGGTCAGCGACCGCCTCGGACGGCACGGCGAGCCAGACGAGCACCACGATGGCGACATGCAGCGTCAGGTCACGCCACGCGCACGCGGCGGACGCGGCTCGCCTCGGTCTGATCTCGCTCGTCGGACTAGAGATCGGGCTCTCCCAACTTCGTCGAGGCACCGTTCAAAGCGTCGCGCAGCATCGTCGGCAGATCGTCGCGCAGGCTCCAGACCTGAGAGTTGACGGTATCAAGCCGGGACACGATCCGATCGAGCTGGCGTTCGGCCATATCGAGGCGGCGCATGGTTTCGAGCTTGAGGTCGGCCACATCAGGTTGCACGGAGCGGTACTGACCGGCGAGGACATTCACGGCGCCCTCCAGATCGTCCACGCGTCGCTTGAGTTGTTTCAACTCAGCTTCCCAGTCCATGCTTCACTCCAGCGTTCGTTACGCTCTTGAACAAATGAGGAACATTCAGGTCCGACTTCAAGTACGCAGTCCCTTCATTGTGCAAATAAGATGTGAATACGGAGCAAACTTACGGAAAGTGCCAATTCATCCCGAACTCAGCGTTTTGCGCAGGATAAATGGCGAAAGTTCGTGTGTCGTCAGAGGAAAATGCAGATTGGCCGGTCGTGATCAGGCCTTCCCCGCGAGGTCGGCCACCCAGCGATAGACAGCGGTATGGTCGGCTGATGGCCCTAGATCGGCCAGCGCGCGCGTGAGCAGCGCCGAGACGAAACCCAGTTCGCCCGCGTCGACGCCGATCTCCTCCGACAGGCGCCGCGCCATGCCGACGTCCTTGTCCATCAGCGCCAGCGCAAAGCCTGAGTCGAACGTGCCGGACAGCATGTAGCGCTCGGCCTTGTTCTCGGTCGTGTTGTTGCGGCCCGACGAGGCGTTGAGGATCTCGACCATCTGCTTCGGTTCGAGACCAAATTTATGCCCGATCACGAGCGCCTCGGAGGTCGCGACGAGGCCGGCTGCGGACACGTAGTTGTTGAGGGACTTCATGGCGTGACCGGAGCCGAGCTTGCCGGTCCGATGCACCGTGCCCATGGCGCGGAGCAGGGGCTCGACGCGATCGATGTCGGCGGGATCGCCGCCCGCCATGATGGCAAGCTGCCCGGTCACCGCGCGCGGCACACCACCGGACACCGGCGCATCGACGAGCGCGACGCCGCGGGCCGACAGTTCCTCGCCGAGACGCACGGTGTCGAGCGGGTAGGACGAACTCATGTCGACGACGATGCTGCCCTTGGCGAGACGGGCCGCGAAACCACCGGCGCCATCGTCGCCGAAGGTGGCGCGGCGGACGACCTTGCTGTCCGGAAGCATGGCGATGACAGTGCGGCAGGTGGCGCCGAGCGTCGCCAGATCCGGCGCAGCCGTGAAGAGGTTGGTCTCTGCGGTCAGCGGCGCCACAACCTCGGGGCGGGCGTCGTACAGCATGACCGGCGTACCGGTCTTCGCGATGCACCGCGCCATCGGGGCGCCCATGTTGCCGACGCCTACGAGACCCACCTGCGAGCGATCCGTCATCTTCGGCTTTTCCTTCTTCGATCTTTTCCGCACACCCGTTCCGGCCAGCGTTGTGGACGTCCTTGTCCTCCGCTTCAAGGGGGATAGCCAACTTGGCGTGAACGCGGCGGCGGCGGGTGACGGCTTGCGTGGAACGAAAAAGGAACTAAAACCATCGAGGGTTTGGACGAACGCCGGGGGATCATGACGTTCCGCTTCATCCACACGGCCGACTGGCAGATCGGCAAGGCTTTCGGGCGCTTCTCGGCTGAAGGGGGCGTGCGGCTGCGCGCGGCCCGGCTCGATGCGATCGACACACTGGCCGCGCTCGCCCGGACGCACGGGGC
>JBGSJD010000716.1:0-1519 GCA_041742195.1 Hyphomicrobiaceae bacterium | reverse complement strand
GTTGCCGGCCTCCACGATCAGCCAACCAGCGAGCCCGCCACCTTCGACCAGCGGCTGCAGCGCCGTGACATTGATCCGCCGCCCCGTGCTCGCCCGCACCACCTTCGCGCCGCCGAACATCGGCACCGTGAGAAGCTCGGTCGCGAGCCGGTCGGGATCGCCTTCGAGGTCGGCGTCGTCGAGCCGCAGCACCTCGCCAGCGGGCTTGTCGCGCTCGGCGAGTTTGCGCGCCAGCATCTCGGCCCGCTCGCTGACGAGCCCCGCATCGGGCCCATACAACAGGAACGCCCGCATCTTGCCGTCGGGTTTGGCGAGTAAGCTGTTGGCCTGGTGTGCTTTTATCGCGACCATGTCGCCTCTCGTGTGGGCGAGCGAGACGCCCCGCCGTCAGCGTGGAGGCCATGTCGCGTCAGCGCCGAACCTCGATGCGGTTCAGGTCTGGCTGCGCGACAGAATGGCGGCGAGCCGCGTCTTGATATCGTCCGCGACCGACCGCGCCGCGCGATTCTCGGCGTCCTCTCGGGCCCTGACGTTGGAATAGATCTGCTGGAACCGCTCGAACCCGGCCCGCCCATGGCTGACGCCCTGCGCCACGATCTGCTTGTCGCTGATGCGGATGAGCCGGTAGGACGCGTCCAGCGTATAGACTTGGCTCAACGCTTCGCCGGTGCTTTTCACCAGCGTCGAACCGATCGACTCCCGGATCGTGATGTCGAGGCGGTACTCGGGTTTGGCCGGCAATCCGCCGCCCGTGTTCTGGAAGATGAGCTCGTTCCGGATTCGCTGCCCGACGCGGCTCGGGATTGTGGCGACATCCACGGCCGCCAGCTTCGCCTGTACGCCGACGCCCGACGTTGTCGGACCGTAGAGTGGCTGGAAGCCGTCCGAGCCGGCGCAGCCGCTGAGGATCGCGCCGATCAGTGTGGCGAGCGTCGCGCGCCGGACAGCACCGATAAATCGGTGTCCTTCGGTCGCCTGACGCGTTTCACACCACGACATTGACGATCCTTTGCGGAACGACGATCACTTTCTTCGGCTGGCGCCCTTCGAGGGCTTTCACCACGCTCTCGAGCCTGAGAGCCGCAGCCTCCACCTCGGCGGGCGCCGCCGTCCGGCTGACGGACAGCTCGTCACGGCGCTTCCCATTGACCTGTACGGCAACGACGACGGTATCGTCAACGAGCAGCGCCGCCTCCGCTTTCGGCCACGGCTGTTCTGCCAGAAGGGTGTTGTAACCGAGCCGCGCCCAGCATTCCTCGCCGAGGTGCGGCATCATGGGGCCGAGCGCCTGCACGAGGATTTCGGTGGCCTCCCGTTGCGCCCAGCCAAGGCCGTCGCCGGCCTTCTGATGGCTCTCGGTCAGCGCATTCGACAGCTCGTAGAGTTGCGCCACGGCCACATTGAACCGCAGGGCCTCGATGTTCCGCCCCACCTGATCGAGGGCCTTGTGCGCCGCGCGACGGAGCGCCGTGGCCTCGGGACCGATGGCCTCCGGCATCGCCGAGCCCTTCGGCGCGGC
>JBGSJD010000715.1:0-7959 GCA_041742195.1 Hyphomicrobiaceae bacterium | reverse complement strand
CGGAGAAGCCTCCGGTCCGGGAGCCGGCGGCATGGATGCGATGGCAGGGCACGACAATTGGCACCGGGTTGCGGCCCAGGGCCTGCCCGACGGCCCGCGCCAATCCGGGATCGCCGAGGGATGTCGCCATGGCGCCGTAGGTCGTCGTTTCGCCCCAGCCGAGACGGCGGGATGCGTCGTAGACCTGGCACTCGAAATCACTGAAGCCGGCGATGTCGATCGGGAGGGCATTGAAGTCGACGCGCTCGCCGGCCGCGTAGGCCTGGAGCAAGTCGGCGGTTGTCGCGACAAAGGCCGGGTGGTCGGCGGGATCTGCTGTGGCCGGGTCGGATTGTTCGACGGCCGAGCCGGGCAGGCCGACGCGCGTCAGGCCGGCCTCCGACCATTCGAGGCGGATGGGGCCGAGGGCTGTCGAGACGACGGTCTTGCCGATCGCCTCGCGCGGTGGGCGGGGCCTCACCATGGCGGTCCCTTTCTCGTCGGCCTGCCGATCACTGCGTGACCTCGGCGATGAACTGCGCCACGGCGCGGTCGAAACCTTCGGCAGCTTCGATGTTGATCGAATGGCCACCTTCCAGATCCTCGATGCGCACGCCGGGCAGTTCCGCCGCCACCTTGGCGCGCATGGGTTGGAAGCGCTTCTCCCACGTGCCGTTGACGAGCAAGGTCGGCACGCGCACCTCGCCGAGGCGGTGGGCGATGGAGAGATCCGGCGAGGTGAGCGCAATGGAGCGCAGGATGGCCTCGGGCGCAATGCGCTCAGCGTCGGCCACCATCTCGGCCTTGATCGCCTCGGGAAAGCGCTTGGCGTGACGTGGATGGATCCGCAGGGCTTCGAGGGCGGCACGTCCGCCCTCCTGCAAGGAGCGGGCCCGCTCCTCTTGTGCGGCGGCGCGCTCGGGGTCGTCCTTGTCCGAAAGGGCCGAGATGGAATTCGTGAACACGACGCCCATCACGCGCTCGGGATGCTCGATCGCATACTGAATGGCGAGGCCAGCGGCGAAGGACTGGCCGCATACGAGCCAGCGCTCAGCGCCGAGTGAGCGGCGGATCTCCTCGAAGGCCGAGATGTAGGACGAGACCCGGTAGGGCTCCTCTGCTTCCGGAGCCGGTGAACGGCCGTGGCCGAGCAGTTCGAGCAGCACAGGCTGTGCTACTCCGGTCAGTGCCGGCAGGTTGATCCGCCATTGGGAGCGGCTCGACAGGAAACCGTGCACCATCAGGATGGGCGGGCCGTTGGTCGTGCCGTGGGTCTCGTAGTATGGGCGCATGGTCTCTCGTCGGTTCCTCTCCAGCGACATTAGCGACATTGGCGGGTCAACTGGGGAATGGCAATGTCTGGACAAATCATTACGCGCTGTCAGATCAGGCAGCCCGGCACAGCGCCCATGGGCGAAGGAGACTGACAGATGCGGGACATGGTGCTGGTGGGGTTCCTGCAGGCCCAGAACTGCTCGAACTTCTCCGCCTCCTGGCGTCATCCGGACGGCCGGACCGATTTCATGACGGCGGACTTCTATCAGCACATCGGCCGGGTGCTGGAGGAGGGCAAGTTCCAGCTCGCGTTCTTCGACGATCGGCTGTCGATGCCGGAGTTCCAGTCGGGCAACTATCAGGAAGCGGTGGCGCATGGCGTCCGATGCGTGAAGCTCGACGCGCTCACCTGCATGACGGCGATCGGCATGGCGACGAAGCGGCTGGGGCTCGGCGTCACCTACTCGACGACCTACTATGAGCCGTTCCACGTGGCGCGGGCCTTCGCGACGCTCGACCAGCTCACGGGCGGGCGCGCGGCGTGGAACATCGTCACCTCGCTCAACGACGCGGAAGCGCGGAACATGGGGCGCGAGGCGCTGCCCGAGCATGACGAGCGCTACGACCGGGCCGACGAGTTCCTCGAGGTGGTGCTCGGGCATTGGGACACCTGGGAGGACGACGCACTCGTCATCGATCGGAAAACGGGCTTCTTCGCGCATCCGGAGAAGGTCAAGCGGATCGAGCACGAGGGGCGGTTCTTCAAGTCGCGCGGGCCGTTCACCGTGCCGCGCTCGGCGCAGGGGCATCCGGTGCTGATCCAGGCCGGGCAGTCGGGTCGCGGCAAGCGCTTCGCGTCGGAGTGGGGCGAGCTGATCTTCGTCTACAATCTCGGCGTCGAAGCGGGGCGCAAGTCCTATGCAGATCTGAAAGCCTCGTGCGCCGCGACCGGGCGCGATCCCGACACGATGAAGATCGCGGCGCTCGTCTATCCGGTGGTCGCGGAGACGCGCGCGGAAGCCGAGGACAAGCGGGCGCTGCTCGAGACGCTGCCGAAAGAGATCGACAGTCTGCTGCTGCTCACCGAGGCGATGAACTTCGATTTCGGATCGAAACCACTCGACGAGCCGTTCACCGATGCCGAACTCAAGAGCATCTCGGGCCTGCACACGATGCGGGACCGGGTACTGGCCGCCACGGGTGGACGCAATCCGACGGTGCGCGAGTTCATCCAGATCACCGGCCGCGGCCGGCTGCAGAACCCGTGGGTCGGCAGCCCGAAAGAGGTCGCCGACATGTTCGAGGAGCACTTCACCGCGCCAGCGTGCGACGGCTTCGTCGTCGGCGCGACGTCGGTGCCGGGCACTTACGAGGACTTCGTCAAGTTCGTCGTGCCGGAATTGCAGCGCCGGGGCCTATTCCAGAAGGACTACAAGGGCACGACGCTGCGCGAGAACCTCGGATTGCCTCGCCCCGATGTCGGCAAATGGCGGAGCGTCCGTCGCGGTTGAGACTGAGGCAGAAGATTTGATCGCCCCTCGACGTCAATTTCAACCCCAGATTGTTTGAGGACGTGCACGTCCTTCGGCAACATCGATCGGCTTACTCGTCGTGAGTATTTCGGTCGGCGTATCGGTGTTGCGAGGCGTTTCGCGTGGGGCGTGCGGGGGGACTGCACCAGGGTGGCGGGCTGTGTCTGATCGTGATCGCATGCCTTTCGGCATCGGCGGCACGCGCGGGGCAGCCGGCACAGGCTCAAGCCAATCGATCAGGCGCTCCGACCTTCGAGGTCTGGGCCGGCGCCGATGGTGCCGATGCGGCGTGGTCCGTCCATGGCGGCATGGTCGCCGCGCTTTTCAGTGACGTCCGCGAGAACGGCGCGCGGGTGCGAACGGGCGCCAGCTTCGGTGGCTATGCCTACTCGCGGCCGTACTTCGATCCCTTCACCCGACGCATGACGACGGCGGAGTTCCGAGGCCGGACCTGGTCGACGGATTTCCTGCTCGGCTATCAGCAGGCGTTCGGGCCCGTTATCGTGAAGGCCTATGCCGGCTACACCGAGGAGTCGCACGAGATCCGGCCGGGCTCCAATGGCCCGCTGCAGTTCGACGAGGACAACACGGTCCAGGGCCGGCGGCAGGGCGCGAAAGTGGTGCTCGAGACCTGGACGACGCTCTCCAAGCGGGCGTTCCTGCAACTCGACGGCTCCTGGAGCCAACCCTTCGAGAGCTACAGCTCGCGGGCCCGGCTCGGCTATCGGGTGACGCCCGCATGGTCGGTCGGCGTGGAGGCGAGCGCCTACGGCAGCAGCAATCATCTCGGTGGTCGGTCCGGCGCATTCGTCAGGTTCGAATGGGCCGGCGGTGAAGTGTCGGTCGCGGCGGGCGCACAGGGCGACGAAGACGCGATCTCGGCGGCCTATGGGTCGGTCAGCGCGCTCGTCAGGTTCTGAGGGCGCCGATTCCGCTCAGAATGACGGCCTGGAAGCGGCCGCACGGCGCGGCGCTTTACGGCTTCGTCATGCCGCGAAGCATGGTAGTCTTTTACAAACAGGCAAAAAGACTTCCGTCGCTCGCCGTCCGTCACGCCAAGGGAGACTGCCATGAAATCCATACTTGTGCCGGTAGACCACAGCGAAGCCATGGCTTCCGTGCTGGCATCGGCCGTGCTGCTCGCCAAGCGCTTCGACGCGGGGCTGGAGGGGATCGGGCTCAGGCCCGTGCACGTGGAGATCGTGGCGCCGGACCCGATCGTGGCCGTCACCTTCCCGCCGGCGGACTGGAACGATACCGAGTTCGTGAGCAAGGCGCGGGGGAATTTCGAAGGGCACTACAAGGACATGGCCGGGCTCCGCAGCCGTTGGCGGGCAGGGCCTTCGATCGACGATGCCGAGCTTGGCAGCATGGCCCGGGTCTATGATTGCTCGGTCATCGGGCGGCCGTCCACCTCGGGGCGTGGCCCGCGCATGACCACGCTGGAAAGCGCTCTTTTCGAAAGCGGGCAGCCCGTTCTCGTCGCGCCGCCCGCTGCCCCGACGACGATGGGCGAGAACATTCTCGTCTCCTGGAATTGCAGCACCGAGCAGGCCCGGGCGACGTCGTGCGCCATTCCGCTGCTCAAGCAGGCGAAGTCGGTCACCATCATGACCATCGAGGGGTTGACCGTCGCTGGGCCGACCGGGAAAGACGCCCAGGACTGGCTGGCTGCCCACGGTATCGCGGCGCGGGAGGTCTCGCTCGGGAACGGTGGTCGCAAGCCGGGCGAGGTCCTGCTCGCCGAAGCGGCAAAGCTCGGGGCGGACCTGATCATCAAGGGGGCCTACACGCAAAGCCGGCTCCGGCAGATGATTTTCGGGGGCGCGACCAGTCACCTCCTCGCCCACAGCACGCTGCCCATGCTGATGGCCCGGTGAGCCATACAAGCCTGATCCCGCCGGCCGGCACGCGCATCGATCGAAGGGCTGCGGACCAGAGGTGGGGCAGTGACCACCTCGGACGGGCCATCGGCGCTACAGAGGGTGCCGAGCCGCCGGCCACGGTTCGGGTGGACACCTTAACTTCGTTTTGCTAAGAGACCCCACAAGGAGTGTGCTCCACGGCCTTCGTTGTGCGATAGGCCGTATCGGCTCCAATCTCGTCATCGATCAGGCCACCCGCGTAGGCCCCACGCACCAGGAAGGCATCCGCTTGCAAGTCCTCGTCCGAGACAACAACGTCGATCAGGCCCTCAAGGCGCTCAAGAAGAAGATGCAGCGCGAGGGTATCTTCCGGGAGATGAAGCTCCGGAACTACTACGAGAAGCCGTCCGAGCGCCGGGTGCGCGAGAAGGCGGAAGCCGTGCGGCGCGCACGGAAGCTGGCTCGGAAGAAGGCGCAGCGTGAAGGTCTCCTGCCGGGCAAGCCGGCGAAGCCCGTGGGTCCCGGCGGTCCGGGCGGTGGCTTCGGTGCAGGTGGCGGTGGAGCAGGTGGTGGCGCTGGCGGCCCCTCGCGCATGTAACGCCCGACTGCCTCATTGAACATTTGCAAAAGCCCGGACATGGTCCGGGCTTTTGTCGTTTTCGGCTCCGGTCGGCTATCGGTGGGGCGGTTCGGAGCGAGCGTTCTGGCGCACCGATCACCATCGCCAAGCACCGGGCCAGGTTGGTTCCCCCGTTCACGCGGGTCGTCAGTTCACCCGGGTCGTCGGGGCGGTGTCGGGAAGGATCGAACGGAGCCAGCGCGCGACGTCTTCAACGGCGCCGTAATCATCGAGGTCGACATGGTCGCCTTGCGGATAGGTTGCAAGGCGCTTCGGCTCGTTTGCGAGGCGGAAGAGCGCGCGACCCATCTCAACCGGGATCACCGCGTCGCGCTCGCCATGGAGAATGAGCACTGGCGCGCGGACGCTCGCGATGTGGCGGTCGCTCTCGTAGCGATCGACGAGCAAGGGGCGGACCGGCAGATACGGATAGGTGAGGAGGGCAACGTCCACGATCGACGTGTACGGGGCGTCGAGGACGATGGCGCCGACCGGGTGCCGCGCCGCCAGTTGCACGGCAACGCCCGAGCCCAGGGACTCGCCATAGACAACGATCGATTCGGGCGCGATGCCGCGGGCGACGAGCGCGCGATAGGCGGCGACGGCGTCGGCGACATTGGCGGCTTCGCTTGGGTTTCCCGCGCTGCCGCTGTAGCCGCGCCAGCTCATCATGTAGAGCCCGAAGCCCTGCGCCTGATAGCGTGCGAACCGGTTGGCCCGGCCCGCGAGATTGCCGGCGTTGCCATGAAAATAGAGGATCGTCGGCATGCCTGGACGTGCGGGCGTGGTCCAGGCGACGAGGTTCGTGCCGTCATCGGCGACCAGCGTCTCTTCGCGCGTGTCGGGCAAGCCGACCGTCGCCGGTGGTATGCGGGTCGGGTCCGGATGGTACATCAGCTGGCGCTGGCCGAGCCACGCCGCCAGGACGACCAGGCCGTAGACGACCAAACTCGCGGCGGCCACCTTGATCAGGCCCGCCATCCACCACTCCATGCGTGCCTCCGGCCGATGGGCGCATGAGGCTCGCTCATGGCCGGCGCCATTCCGTTCTCGTGCGGAATACGATCTGCGCGCCCAGAATGACGATGGCAAGGCGCATCAGATGATGCAGGGCGACATAGGCCACGTCGAGGCCCAACACGTAGGTCAGCAGGTTGAGCTCGGTCTGGCCGCCCGGCGCGAAGGCGAGCAACACGGAGACCGGATGGAAGCCGGTCAGCCGCGACACGAGGTCGGCGACGATGCCCGTCACAACGAGCAGGACCACCGCGTAAGCGATGCCCCAGGTCATGGTGCCGGTGAATTCCTTCAGGGTCAGGCCGCGGAACTGGCAGCCGAGCATCGCGCCGACGCTTATCTGAGCCGCGATCAGGACCTCGGCCGGCACCTTGGCGGCGGTGAAGCCGAAGGCATGCGCCATGCCGCTGACCAGCATGGGGCCGACTATCGGAGCGCCGGCAAGGCCCAGACGGCGAGCAAGCCACCAGCCGCCCCAACCCATGGCGATCATGGTCAGGGCGTCCGACGGCCAGATGTCGCGCAGCCTGACGTTGGTCGCCACGGCCTGCGAAACAGAAAGCCCGTCGTGCCACTCGAGCCAGAGGGGGAGCGCGAAGACGATGACCAGAATGCGCGTCGCCTGCACCAGGATGACCGCGCGCGTGTTGGCGCCGGACTCCTCTGCCATGGTGGTCATGTCGGTAAGGCCGCCCGGTACCGCCGAGTAGAACGCCGTTGGCCGGTCGAAGCGCGCCACTCGCTCGTAGAAGATCATCCCCATCGCGATCACGAAGAGCATGAACGGGATCAGCAGCGCGAGGCTGCCGAGCATGCCTGGCAGGCGGTCGAGAAGCGCCGGCGTGTAGGCCGAGCCGACGGCAACGCCGAGGACGGCGCGCATCGGGATCGACAAGGGCTTGGGCCGGGCGATCGGGGCGCGGACGACCGAGGCCACGAGGCAGGCGGTCAGGGCGCCCAGAAACCAGGGGAGCGGCAACTTGAAATGAACGAACACGAGCGAGCCCAGTGCGCCGACCAGCAAGGCGAAGGCATAGCCGCCCCAGGGTTGCGGGATCAGCTCGGCGATGGAGACGGGCGCCACGGGTGGGCTCGTCGAGGGGCGTTCGCTGCCATCAGCCATCAGTATCGCAGTCCCGGTCGGTTCAGTTGCCTGCCATGGTGCCGACCACGGCGCCCGACAACAACGTGGCCATGAGCCCCAGCAGGACCGAGAGGGGTCCCAACTCGGTGATCTCGGCGCGCCGCTCAGGCACCATCGCCACGAGGCCGCCGATCATGATGCCGAGCGAGCCGAGGTTGGCAAAACCGCACAGCGCATAGGTGAGGATCAGACGGGATCGGGGCGATATCTGCTCGGGGCCGAGCGCCGCCAGATCGAGATACGCCACGAACTCGTTCAAGACCACCTTCTTGGCAATCAGGGCGCCGCCGGTGATGGCCTCGCTCCACGGGATGCCGATCAGGAAGGCGACGGGAGCGGCCAGCCAGCCCAGAATCTGCTCGATGGCGAGCGGCCGGCCGAATGGCGCTGTCAGGCCGCCGAGGATGATGTTGGCCAGCGCCACCAGCGCGGTCGCGACGATCAGCATTGCGGTGACTGCGGCCAGCAGGCGGACGCCGTCGACGGTGCCAGCGACGATGGCGTCCATGGCGGAGCGGGGGGCGTCGG
>JBGSJD010000714.1:0-3549 GCA_041742195.1 Hyphomicrobiaceae bacterium | reverse complement strand
TGCGGGCTGGGTTCGCCGGGCTGGGGGAGCACAGCATGGCTGATCGGGCGGGGCAGTGCGTCGTGGCCGACGATGACGACGCGGGTCGCGGCGCGGGTCGTCCGGAACAGACGCTCGGCGAACCCGGCCGGAAGACGGACGCAGCCATGGGAGGCGCGATAGTTCGGCACGGCGCCCTGATGCAGAGCCACGCCCGACCAGGTCAGGCGCTGCATGAACGGCATCTCGGCGTCGTCGTAGAGGTTGGATTTGTGCTCGACCTTCCGCTCGAGGATCGTGAAGACGCCCTCCGGGGTGTCGTAGCCCTTGCGGCCTGTCGAGACCTGAGTGTTCGCGATCTCGCCGGTGCGGTCGAACAGCCAGAGGCGCTGGCGCGACAGCGAGACGACCGCCAGCATGGGCCCTTCGGCGTCGAACGGCTCGAGGCGTTCGCCGAAATCGGCTTCAGGTTCGGTCGGCGACTGGGCGTGGGCGGTGGAGATCGAGCCAAAGGCCAAAGTGGCGATCAGAAGCGCGGCAGCCGAGACGCCGCCAAGCGCGCGGCGTGCCGTAGCCGCCGAAAACCGTCCAAATCGCACGCCCACGTTCGCCCCCGATCGTCCGGGCCCCTGGTGGGGCCAATCACCCGTCGGTTCGAATGCTAACGCGACATGGCTAAAGGTCAGTTACGACGTGAGCTGGAATGTGACAAGTCCATCCGTGGGCATATGAAATTGATCGTCGGTCAGAGCGTGTCGAAAATGAATTCGGCCACCGGATCGCTCCGGTGGCCGTTCGTGACCGTTGATTGAGGCGCCGATCAGCTGCCGACCTTCTCCAGGACGCACTTCTTGGTGTGGCTGGCCTTGGCAGCGCCGGCGAGCTTCTTGTCCTCGGCCGACTTGCCGCAGGCTGTGGCGGCGTCGACCTCACACTTCTTCATGAAGGAGGCGAGGGCTGCGCCAGCCAGCTTCTTGGCGGCCGCATCGGCCTTGCACGAGGACGGGGCCTGAGCCTGCTTAGCAGGCTTGGCGGCTTCGGTCTTGGCGGCGGGGGCCTTCGCCGCCGGCGCCGGCTGGGTCGCGGGAGCCTGGGCCAAAGCGACGGCTGCGGACAGGGCGAGGACAGCGGCAGCGAGTGCGAGTTTCATCGGGGTCATGCCTTTCTCGGCAGAGGGTCGTTTTCCCGGACGGAGCCGGGTGTCTCTCTGCTAGCGCTTGCAAAATGAACGGCGGCTGACAGCGGTCTGCCCCGCTTGCGGCTTCGGCGGCAAAAGACTTATCCCGGCATGGCGCGATGCCTCGAAGGGTCAGACAACCTTCGCCATCTCGCGCAGCTGGAACTTCTGGATCTTGCCGGTCGACGTCTTGGGGATCTCGGCGAAGACGACGTGGCGGGGACACTTGAAGCGGGCCAGATGCTCGCGACACCAGTCGATGATCTCGTCCGGGGTGGCGGCGGCGCCGGCCTTCAGTTCGACGAAGGCGCACGGCGTCTCGCCCCACTTCTCGTCGGGCTTGGCAACCACGGCGCAGTGGGCAATGGCCGGATGCTTGTAGAGAACGTCTTCGACCTCGATCGAGGAGATGTTCTCGCCGCCGGAGATGATGATGTCCTTGGAGCGGTCCTTCAGCTGGATGTAGCCGTCCGGGTGCATCACGCCGAGGTCGCCGGTGTGGAACCAGCCGCCGGCAAAGGCCTCGTCGGTGGCGGACTTGTTCTTCAGGTACCCCTTCATGACGATGTTGCCGCGCATCATGACCTCGCCCAGGGTCTCGCCGTCGGCGGGGACGGGGGTCATGGTCACGGGGTCCATCACCGAGAGGCCGTCGAGGGCCGTGTAGGCGACGCCCTGGCGGGCCTTGAGCTGCGCCCGGCGCGCCGGCTCGAGGGCGTCCCATTCGGCTTTCCACTCGTTCACGACGGAGGGGCCATAGACCTCGGTCAGGCCGTAGACGTGGGTGACGTTGAAGCCGGCCTCGGCCATGCGCGCGAGCACGGCCTCGGGAGGGGCGGCGCCGGCCGTGACGAACTCGACCTTGTGGGTGATGGGACGCTTCTCGGCGTCGGGCGCGTTGAGCATCGTCGCCATGACGATCGGCGCGCCGCACATGTGCGTCACCGCGTGCTCGACGATCGCGTCGTAGATCGGCCTGGCGCGGACCCAACGCAGGCAGACGTGGGTGCCGCCTACGGCCGAGAGCGTCCAGGGGAACGCCCAGCCGTTGCAGTGGAACATGGGCAAGGTCCACAGGTAGACCGGGTGGCGCGCCATGCCGGCTGCGATGACGTTGGCGTAGCACATCAGGTAGGCGCCGCGATGGTGGACGACGACGCCCTTCGGATTGCCCGTGGTGCCAGACGTGTAGTTGAGGCCGATCGCCTCCCACTCGTCGGCGGGCTTGCGCCAGACGAAGGCGGGATCACCCGAAGCGAGGAACGCTTCGTAGTCGATGGTGCCGAGGCGGTCGCCCGGCTGCGGGAACTCGAGGTCATCATAGTCGATGACAAGGGGTCGGACCTTGGCCAGCGCCAGCGCCTCGCGCATCAGCGGCGCGAATTCGCGATCAGTGATCAGGACCTTCGCCTGCGCATGATCGAGCTGGAAGGCCACGATGGCCGCGTCGAGGCGGGTGTTCATCGCATGGAGCACGCCACCCGTCATGGGTACGCCGTAGTGGGCCTCGAGCATCGGCGGCACATTGGGCGCCATGATCGAGACGGTATCGCCCGGTTTGATGCCCAGCTTGCAAAGCGCGGACGCCAGTCGCCGGCAGCGTTCGTAGAACTCGGAGTAGTTGCGCCGGAGCGGCCCATGGACATAAGCCGTGTGCTGCGGAAATACCTGCGCGGCGCGCTGGAGTAATCCCAGCGGCGAGAGCGGAACATGGTTGGCGGCGACACGTTCGAGGCCAGTTTCGTAGATCAACGGTGGTGCCCTTGAGTTGCGGTGTTCAGCCCGTGCCGAGGCCGAGCGGTCGGTCTCGGACCATTGTATCGCGTCTAGCGGTCATGCGTGCATCGAAGCGGGCTACTGCCCCGGGTGACCTATTATTCCTAAGAAGCCATGTTGCAATCGCGCGCGAACTGCGCTCCGGGATTGGATGCCCATCGTACACCGTACGTGGGAAGACAATTCCAAGACCAAAGAGGGGACCATGTCTCCACGCTACCCCCACGCGCGACTGCTGACAGCATCGATTTGCTCGATCGGCTTGCTCTTTGCGACCACCGCCAGCCGCGCCGGCGAGTTGGCCAGTCCCTCGCCCGAGTCAGGCGAGTCGGTCAGTCAGTCGCCGGCAGAACTGGCTCAGTTCGTACGCAACGCCATCGACGTGACACCGTACGATGCGCAGGCCCGATTCCGCGCGAACCATGCCGCGCTACATACGGCGTTCGCCGGTTTGGAGGCGTATCTCGCGCGTAGCCGCCAGCATGGACGAGCCTGGCGCGACTACTTGCGCAACGATGAGCTCGCTACAGCACTGGCCCAGGCAGAAGCGGGCGATCTCGCACAAGTTGAGGCCGTACTACAGCGCTACCAAAAGGGCCACGCGGGATTGGAACTCG
>JBGSJD010000713.1:0-1841 GCA_041742195.1 Hyphomicrobiaceae bacterium | reverse complement strand
AAGTGCATATCGAACGGGATCCTCGAACGCCGGCCGCCAGAGGCGCGCTTGCGGCACTCCCCAGCGCACATGGGCGTGTTCTCGCCCGCTCGCTCGTCTTCGTCAGGCTCGCAGCCGACGATGGCCGGCGGACGATCGGCGGCGGCGCTGAGGCGCCTTCGCGATCAGATCTCGAGGCCTTCGTTCTCGGCGAAACGGGCAAGTTCCTCGCGGATGCTGCCACTGCCGGAGGCGAGGATCGGCTCCACGAAAGCTGCGGCCCGCGCGATGTCGAGCGACAGGATCATCGCCTTGACGGGTCCGATCGAAGCCGGCGCCATGGAGAGGGATCGCAGGCCGACAGCCAGCAATGCGACTGCCTCGAGCGGACGTCCGCCCATTTCGCCGCACAGCGAGACCGGCCGGCCGTGCCGCCCCCCCGCATCGACCACCGATCGGATGGCACGCAGGAAAGGCACACCCAGAGGGTCGAACCGAACGCCCACCCGCTCATTGCCACGATCCGCCGCATAGAGGTACTGCATCAGGTCGTTGCTGCCGATCGATACGAAATCGACCGCTTGCATGATGTCGTCCAGCGCGAACAGCAGCGAGGGCACTTCGATCATGATGCCAAGCCGCAACGGGGAGGGCACATCGAAGCGACGGCGGCGGGCACGCTCGAGCTCGCCCTCGACAAGTGCGCGGACCGCGTGGATCTCGGCCACCTCGGACACCATCGGAACCATGAGGGTCAGCGGCCGGGTCCCTGCAGCCCGGATCATCGCGCGGAGCTGCGTCTGCAGAAGCGCCGGGCGATCGAGCGCCAGTCGGACGCCGCGCCAGCCCAGCGCCGGGTTCTCCTCCGGCTCGCTTCTCAGGTAGGGCAGCACCTTGTCGCCGCCGATATCCAGGGTCCGGAACACGACCGGTCGCGTGCCGGCCGCGTCCAGAACGGCGCGATAGGTCGCCGTCTGCCGGTCGAGACGGGGCAGCGACGAGGCAATCATGAACTGCAGCTCGGTCCGGTAGAGGCCGATCCCGTCCGCGCCCGCCTCGTCGAGGTGCGCCATGTCGACGGGCAAACCGGCATTGATGTGCAGATCGATCCGCTGAGCGTCGCGCGTCATCGCCGGCTTACCGCGCAGGGCGTCGTACTGGCGCTGGCGGCGGGCCCGGAACCGGGCCTTGTCCGAATAGAGCGAGACGACTTGTGGCGATGGCCGGATGTAGATCTCGCCGACCTCGGCATCGACGATGACCGCGCAGCCGGGCTCGACCCTCTCCATGATGCCGCGTGCGCCGCCGACCGCTGCGATCCCGAGGGCGCGGGCGACGATCGCCACGTGGCTGTGGCTCGAGCTTTCCTCGATCACCAGCCCTTTTAGTTTCTCGCGGTCGTAGTCCAAGAGATCGGCCGCGCCCATGCTGCGCGCGACAATGATGGTGTCGGGCGGCAACTCGGGCCGGAGCACGTCTTTCCCGGCAATGCCGACCAGCACGCGGAGGAGGCGGTCCGAAAGATCGTCGAGATCGCGCAGCCGGTCGCGCCAGAACGGGTCCTGGAGGCGCAACATGCGGGCCCGTGTCCGGTTCTGGACCTGCTCGACGGCGGCCTCCGCGGTCAGCCCGGATTTCACGGCCTCGATCAGCCGCCGCTGCCAGCCACGGTCGTTGGCGAACATGCGGTAAGCTTCGAGCACGTCGCGGTGCTCGCCGGCTCGTTCCAGGTGGCTCTGGCTGATGAGCGCGTCGAGCGTCGATTTCAACTCGGCGATCGCGGCCTCGAGCCGGTCGATCTCGGCCGGCGTGTCGGTGGCGAGCAGCTCGGTCACCGCGACGCGCGGCGCGTGCAGCACCAC
>JBGSJD010000712.1:0-1805 GCA_041742195.1 Hyphomicrobiaceae bacterium | reverse complement strand
CGCGGATGCCAGCGTCACGCCGCCGGTTCCTGGAAAGAGATGCCGAAACCCCGCGTCGAGCAATCCGGCAGCGCGCGTCGACCGCTGCTGGCGGTCGGTCGCCCCGAGCACGATGGCGACGAGCGTGCGTCCCTCTCGCGTCGCGCTTGCCACGACATTATAGCCCGAGGCGCACGTGAAGCCCGTCTTCAGACCGTCGGCGCCGGCGAAGGTGCGCAGGAGATCGTTCTGCGAATGGAACGTCCCCTTGTGGATCCGGACAGTCGGCGTCGAGAACACTTCGGCGCGATCCGGGAAGTCGGCGAGCAGCGCGGTGGTCAGGCGTGCCAGATCGCGCGCCGTCGTCACCTGATCCTGATCCGGCAGACCATGCGGATTGCGGAACACCGTGCGCGACATGCCGAGCCGCTTTGCCGTGGCGTTCATGCGCTGGACGAAGCCCGTCTCGGTGCCCGATACGCGCTCGGCGAGCGCCATCGCGAAATCGTTGGCCGACCTGAGGATCAGGCCGCGCACCGCTTGCTCGACGTTGATCCGGATGCCGCCGCGAAGCCCGATTCGTGTGGCCGGCTGCGCCCGTGCCGTCTCCGAGAGCGGCACATCGCTGTCCCACGCCAGTTCGCCGTTGCGCAACGCCTCGAAGACGACATAGGCCGTCATCAGCTTGGTCACCGAGGCCGGATGCCAGGCGTGATCCTGCGCCTCGGCATGGAGCACCACCCCGGTCTTGGGCTCGAAGAGCAGCACGGGATTGGCGGCGGCCGATCGCGCATGCACCAGGGCGAGGACGAGGGCAACGCCTGCCCAGACCAACCGTAGAATTCGACGAGGCCCCACAACCGCTCCCCCCAGCAATCCCCGTTCATTCATTGCCGGGGCCGGCGTCACGGCGCAAGGCTTCGAGGCCGCGGCAGACGGCTTCAACCGCAGGGCGTGGCCTTCCGGCATCTAGCGTGAACGGAGCGTGGGCGACACGACTTGGCGTCACTGACCCTGGTGCACGAGGGAGGACGTGCACCAGGGTCGCGCGCTCCCGGAGGCCGGACCGATATGGGGGAGGATGCCCGGTCCCGAGGAACTCGTGCGCGCGCGTTGGACGATGGCTGCGCGAGATCGGCAGACGGCGGCACTCGCAGTCACGGTGTCGCCACCTGACCGAACGCCGCGTTGTCCTGGATACTGCTTGGCCATCGACCGACCCGCATCGCAAAATCCGGTCTCGCCGATCGAAAATCTCCGGCGAGGCTCGCCAATGAAACATCGTGCTGCCGGGCGGAATGCGAAGGCTGACGATCACCGGACTGCCAGCAGCGCCACGCTCGGCTTTTAACCATACGTGAATGCTGCGGCTGCGACTTCGGCTCTGTCAAATGAAATCCTGTTTCCGTGGATTGCGGGTCGGTGAACGACGGTCAGGCGAAGGCAATGAAAAGGGGCGTCCGCCCTGCGGCGACGCCCCCTTGTGTCCGTGTCGTGTCGGGTCCGTTCAGCCGGCGCCGGTCTCGATCGGAAGGTCGGTGCGCGCGCCCCACTCGGTCCACGACCCGTCGTAGACGGCCGCATCGGGGTTCCCGAGCTGCGCCAGTGCAAAGGCGATCACGCCCGCCGTGACGCCCGATCCGCAGCTCGCCACGACCGGTCGCGCCGGATCTATGCCCGCTGCCTCGAACTGGGCGCGCAGCGCTGCCTTGCTCTTGAGGGTTCCGTCGGCATTGAGCAGCGTCGTGAAGGGAACACTGCGCGAGCCTGGAATGTGCCCGGAGCGGAGCCCGGCGCGGGGCTCGGGAACCGCACCCGCGAACCGC
>JBGSJD010000711.1:0-2733 GCA_041742195.1 Hyphomicrobiaceae bacterium | reverse complement strand
CGGACCCTCGACCGGCCCGGTGCCGTCGTGGCAGGATGACCCGGCAAACGGCACAGCCCGCGACTGCGGCATCCGGAGCGAGGCATGGCATTCGAGACCGAGCACCGGACGGTCGTCCTCGGAGCCACGGTGGTGGCGCCGGTCGAGCGCGTCTATGCGGCGTTCACGGACCCGCTCGAACGCCAGTTGCTCGGCGCGGCCGGCGAGGCGGGCGTGCTCCTCCTCGACCAGAGCGACGTGCGTGTCGGGGGCGAGGACGTGCTCCGCTTCGGCCCGCGCGGCGATCCCTGTTTCGGCGTTCGCGCTCGCTACCTCGATCTCGTCCCGGGCCGCCGCCTCGTCACCGCGGACATCATCTCCGACGCCGCGCGCCCGATCGTCATCTCCATGACCACGATCGAGATCGCGCCGGGCGGCACTGCAACGCGGGTTCGCCTGACGTCGCAACGCCTGTCCCTAGACGAGGAGACGGCCGACTTGCCCGCTGTCTGCCTCTACGAGATCCTGATGGACTGTCTCGCCCGCTACCTCGGCATGCCCGACCGTCGACGCCGTTGATCCCGGCACCCTGGGGCAATGGGGATTGTGCTGGGGGGCAAGCTGCACTAAGTCCACCGCATGCGGCGAAACTGTCGCGCAACTGTCGCGAGGCCCCGCCACTTTGGCCCCGACGCACCTAGCATCTGGGAGACGGAATTGGACAGCGTTTTGATTATCGGCGCGGGAGCCGCGGGATCGGTCACGGCTCAGAAGTGCGCGATGAACCGCGACGTGTTCAAGAAGGTCCATCTGGCCTCGCGCCGCATCGCGAGCTGTGAGGCGGTGGCCAAGCGCTGCGTGACGCCGATCAACATCTCGCAGGTCGACGCCGACAACGTCGCCGAGGTCGTTGCCCTGATCGAGAAGGTGAAGCCCGACCTTCTGATCAACATGGCATTGCCCTACCAGGACCTGCCGATCATGGATGCCTGCCTGAAGACGGGCGTCCACTACATGGACACGGCCAACTACGAGCCGCGCGACGTCGCCAAATTCGAGTACTCGTGGCAGTGGGCCTATCAGGACCGCTACGCCGAGAAGGGGATCATGGCGATCCTCGGCTGCGGCTTCGATCCGGGCCAGTCGAACATCTACTGCGCCTACGCGCAGGAGTTCCTGTTCGACACCATCGAGACGATCGACATCATCGACTGCAACGACGGCAGCCACGGCAAGGCCTTCGCCACCAACTTCAATCCGGAGATCAACCTCCGCGAGGTGACGCAGCGCGGCAAGTACTGGAAGAACGGCGAGTGGATCGACATCGACCCGCTCTCGATCTCGGCCATGATCGATTATCCGGAAGTCGGCCCGCGGAAGTCCTACCTGATCTACCACGAGGAGGAGGAGAGCCTCGTCCAGAACATCAAGGGCCTGAAGCAGATCCGCTTCTGGATGACCTTCTCCGACAACTACATCAAGCACCTCGAGGTGCTCCAGAACGTCGGCATGACGCGCAACGACCCTGTCATGTACAAGGGCAACCCGGTGATCCCGATGGAGTTCCTGAAGGAGCTTCTGCCGCCGCCGTCGTCACTCGGCGAGAACTATTCGGGCCGCACCTCGATCGGCTGCGTCTTCGTCGGCAAGAAGGACGGCAAGGAGAAGCGGGCGATCATCTACAACGTGTGCGACCACGCCGATTGCTACAAGGAGACGGGCGCGCAGGCCGTGTCCTACACGACGGGCGTGCCGCCGGTCGTCGGCGCCATGATGCTGTTCAAGGGCCACTGGAAGAAGCCGGGCGGCGTCTACAACGTCGAGCAGCTTCCCTCGAAGCCCTTCATGGACGAGATCGGCAAGCAGGGCCTGCCGTGGCACATGAAGGAGATCACCGAGCAGAGCCAGGCCGAGCTGTTCGCGGTGAAGACCTGAGACGATCAGCCCAGCGAGAGGCCCGACGCGGATGAACGGAACGGTCTTTTCCTTCTCCACGTCGGGCTTTGTCGACACGGATGAAGGCCGCGCCATGCGCCCGAACGAGAACGTCGGCGGCGACGCGCTCGCTCAGTGGCTCTCCGGTGTCCTGAAGGAAACCGGCTTCACGGTGACCGAACCGTGGTTCGAGGATCACGGCTCGGTCTTCACCGTCACGGACGACGGGCGCACCTATCTCTGCGCCTGCTCGATCGAGGAGGACGGCAGCGACCCGCGCGAGGGGCATGTGGCGCTGGAACTGAAGCAGGGATTTCTCGAGCGGCTTCGCGGCCGCAACGTCTTCGAGGCTTCGGACGCCGTTGCCGTGGCCATCCAGAAGGCCCTCGACCACTCCCCCGCCATCACCGGTATCGAGCGCGGCTGACCCCCCGCGACGCTCCCTTTCCCCGTAAAAAAACGGGGCGGTCTGGCGGGGTGTCCCCGCCAGCGGGGCGCGGGGCCGGCCCCGCTTCGAGCGCAGCTCGAACCCATTTACCCGCCTGCCCCGAAGAAAACCGTCACGTGCGACTTCAATCTGTGTCATTGCGATGCCATATACCGGCCTCTCCGGCGTCGCGCCGGGCCGTTCCGTGCGCACGAGGCCGCTGCCATGCTCCCACACAAGCTCCCGTCCGATATCGCGACCCCCGCCTACGTCCTCGACGTGGTGGCGCTGAAGCGCAATCTCGCGACCGTGGCGCGCATCCGGCGCGAGGCGGGCTGCAAGGTGCTGCTGGCGACGAAGGCGTGGGCCATGCCGGCCGCGTTCCCGATGAT
>JBGSJD010000710.1:0-4499 GCA_041742195.1 Hyphomicrobiaceae bacterium | reverse complement strand
CCGAACGGCGCGCCACGACGATATCGCAGGCGAGCGCCAGGCTCGCGCCCGCGCCTGCCGCCACGCCGTTGACGGCGCCCAGGATCGGCTTCGGCAGACGGCGCATGTGGGCGATGATCGGGTTGTAGCGGTCGAGGACCGCGCCGAGATCGGGTTGCGGTCCGGACTTCGCGTAGACCTCGTCGGAGAGTTCCTGGCCCGCGCAGAAGCCGCGCCCCGCGCCCGTCAGCACGATCACCCGGCATTCCGGATCGCGCTCGGCCTCGGCCAATGCGACCGCCAGCGCCTCGCCGAGTTCCCGGCAGAGCGCGTTCAGCTTGTCGGGACGATTGAGCGTCAAGCGCGTTATGCCGCCGCGCTTCTCCGCGAGCACCGTTTCGCCGGCCATGGCCGCAATCCCTCCCAGGATCGTCGTTGTCGATTGTCGTTTTCCTGCATCTTGAACGCTTCGGCAGCGCCGCTCAAGGGCCGCGCGCGAAACACCGTTGACCAGCCTCCGAGCGGCTCGCTAGACTGATATATCAGATACCGCGCGGCGCGCCGGATGGCGACGCGCCGGCGTCACGGGATCGCAATCGAGGACGGCGCAGTGCTGAAGGGTCTCATCGATCGATTGCGCGGTCGCGCTCCGGTACCGGAGACGGTCGTCGTGCTCAATCACAACCCGGCCGATCCGAAGACGCCCGACGATGTCAGCATCTTCTCCGAGCCCGCAGCGCTGGTGCGTGATCTCCGCGCCGTCGATCTCATGGAGAACGCCTATTTCGCGGTCGACAGCACCGGCCGAGTCATCACGATGCGTACGACAAGCGACGATCCCGAGAGCCTGATCGCCATCGACGTGGCGCGGCATCCTGCCGAAGCCCAGCTCGCCCAGCGCATGATCCGGCACTATCTCCTCGCCGCCATCGAGGACGAAGCGCTCACCGTCGATCGCCACACCGTGGAGCGCGAGTACGACACCCGAAAGCTCGTCGCGCTCATTCCGGGAAACGCCATCGAGCACTGACCGATCGCCGGTCAGATCCGACAACCGGCCGCGCCAGCGGCGCCATTCAGAGGGGTTCAGCGCCATGATCACAGAGAGGCAGAAATCCTTCCGGGAGGAATACCGATCGCGGATCATGGGTTTCTACGACGGCTATCTGCACATCGCGATCATCTATGCGATGGGAGCTGCGGCGTTCTACATCTATCTGCAGCATCTCGACGCGCCGAGCTGGCTCGAGTTCGCCACCATTCCCCTCACGTTTCTCTTCACGAATCTCTTCGAGTGGTGGATCCACAAATACATCATGCACCGGCCGATCAACATCAAGGGCCTGCGCGCGATCTACGAGCGACACACGCTCAATCATCATCAGTTCTTCACCGACGAGGAAATGCGTTTCCGCGACCACAAGGATTGGCGCGTCACGGTGTTTCCGCCCTATGCGCTCGTCGTCTTCATCCTCCTGTCGATCCCGGGCGGCATCATCCTCGGCAAGATCTTCACGCCCAACGTCGGCTGGCTCTTCATGTGCACGACGACGGGCATGTATCTCATCTACGAGTTCATGCACTTCTGCTGCCATGTGGAAGAGAACTGGTTCGTCCGGAACTGCCCATTCGTCAACACGCTGCGCCGGCATCACACGGCGCATCACAACGCGCGGCTGATGATGGAAACGAACATGAACCTCACGTTCCCGATCGCCGACTGGCTGTTCGGAACGTCGGATCTCGATCGCGGTCTCGTCGGGCATATCTTCAACGGCTACGACACGCGCCATCTGAAAAAGACGCTCAAAGGCACGCCGAAACGCCCCGACGAGGCGGCTGCGGCACCGATGGGAAATTATTGAGGTCGCCATGCCGAACGACGTCAAAGCCATCCTGTCGATCATAACTCTCATCGTCGGCACGCTCATCGCCTATTGGGAGGTTTCGATCGGCAAGGGCCATCTGTTCTGGCTGATCATCGGCTTCGCCATTTTTGCGGTCGTCGCGATGTGGGTTTTCCCCGAGGCGCAGACCAAGAAAAAGGACCTCGCCGGCAAGATCCAGAAATAGGTCCGGCCTCGCGGTCATCAACGCGAGGTTTCAGGAGTGAAAGGCGCAGGGCAGCGTCGCCGCCGTGAGCTTTGTTGGAAGGGCGGCAAGACTGCCCTGCCACGGAATGCTGGTCGCCGATGCCGCGCCCGCGTCGCGCGGGACACACCCGGTGGCTCCGACCTCGGCCGACGCGCGAGGCTTCCGGGGAGACGGCGTTCGCGCTTCTCGAGATCGCGACCGCCAGCCCTGACATCAGACCCGGGCAGCGCTTAATCCCCCGGCCCACCGTTCCGCTCCCGCCGCGCCGGCCCGCCAAGTCCTGCGAGCAAGCCCTGTCGTGCGACGGGACGGGCCGATCATGCCGGAGGCGCTGTCGGCGGGGATAAGTTTTCGCTTCCAGGCACAATTGCGCGCCCCGCGGCCGCGCCCTACTGTCGGCGCCAAAGGCAACACCAAGACCACCCCGGGAAGGGAACCCCCATGAAAGAGCCGAAGAAGCCCGCCGCCAAATCCGCAGCCAAAGGCAATGGTGCACGCCGGCGCGTGAAGCCGTCGGAGCTGCGCTCGAAAGCGTGGTTCGACAATCCCGCCAATGCCGACATGACAGCGCTCTATGTCGAGCGCACGATGAACTTCGGGCTCACGCTCGACGAGTTGCAATCCGGCAAACCGATCATCGGCATCGCGCAGTCGGGCTCGGATCTGTCGCCCTGCAACCGGCATCACATCTATCTCGCCGAGCGGGTGCGCGAAGGTATCCGGGAGGCGGGCGGCATCGCCTTCGAGTTCCCGCTGCATCCGATCCAGGAGACGTGCAAGCGGCCGACCGCCAACCTCGACCGCAACCTCGCCTATCTCGGGCTCGTGGAGGTGCTCTATGGCTATCCGATCGACGGCGTCGTGCTGACGACGGGCTGTGACAAGACCACGCCGTCGCAGATCATGGCGGCCGCGACGGTCGACATTCCCGCGATCGTGCTGTCGGGCGGACCAATGCTCAACGGCTGGTTCAACGGCGAGCGCACGGGCTCGGGGACCATCGTGTGGAAGGCGCGCGAGATGATGGCGCGCGGCGAGATCGACTACAAGGAGTTCCTCGAACTCGTCGCCTCGTCGGCGCCGTCGGCCGGCCATTGCAATACGATGGGCACGGCCTCGACGATGAATTCTCTCGCCGAGGCGCTCGGCATGTCGCTTCCGGGCTGCGCCGCCATTCCCGCGCCCTATCGCGAGCGCCAGCAGATGGCGTATCTGACCGGCAAGCGCATCGTCGAGATGGTGTGGGAGGATCTGAAGCCGTCCGACGTCCTGACGCGCGAAGCGTTCGAGAACGCCATCGCGGTCAACTCGGCGATCGGCGGCTCGACCAACGCGCCGGTGCATCTCAACGCCATCGCACGCCATATTGGCGTCGAGCTCGACAACGACGACTGGGAGCGGATCGGCTACGATATTCCGCTGCTCGTGAACCTGCAGCCGGCGGGCGAGTACCTCGGCGAGGAGTATCATCGTGCCGGTGGCGTTCCCGCCGTCGTCGCCGAGCTGATCGCCGAGGGCCGGATCAACAAGACCGCCATCACGGTCAACGGCAAGCCGCTCTACGACAACTGCGAGGGCAAGCTCTCGTGGGACCGGAACGTCATCAAGCCCTACGACGGGCCGATGGTGAAGGCCGCCGGCTTCCTGAACCTCAAGGGCAATCTCTTCGACAGCGCGATCATGAAGACCTCGGTCATCTCGGCCGAGTTCCGCAAGCGCTATCTGTCGAACCCGAAGGACCCCAACGCCTTCGAGGGCCGCGCCATCGTGTTCGACGGGCCGGAGGACTATCACGCCCGGATCGACGATCCGAAACTGAAGATCGACGAGACGTGTCTCCTGTTCATGCGCGGCGCGGGTCCTGTCGGCTATCCCGGCGCGGCCGAGGTCGTCAACATGCGGGCGCCCGACTATCTGCTCAAGAAGGGCATCACGGCGCTGCCGTGCATCGGTGACGGGCGCCAGTCGGGCACATCGGGCTCGCCGTCGATCCTCAATGCGTCGCCCGAAGCGGCCTCTGGCGGCGGGCTGGCGTTGCTCCGGACCGGCGACAAGGTGCGCATCGACCTCAACCGGCGGACGGCCGACATCCTGATCTCGGACGAGGAGCTCGCGAAGCGGCGCGACGCGCTCGCCAAGGCCGGTGGCTACAAGTACCCGGAGAGCCAGACGCCGTGGCAGGAGATCCAGCGCGGCATGGTCGACGAGCTATCGCATGGCATGGTGCTGAAGCCCGCGGTCAAGTACCAGCGCATCGCCAAGACCAAGGGGCTGCCACGGGATAATCACTGATCCCGAGCTGCGAGCGTTCTGGCCGTCGAAGCCCCCTCACCCCGACCCTCTCCCCAAGGGGAGAGGGAGAAGAGGGTGCTCTTCGTTTGCCCGCTCGCACGCCCCCCCTCTCCCCGTCCTTACGGGGTGAGGGT
>JBGSJD010000709.1:0-3229 GCA_041742195.1 Hyphomicrobiaceae bacterium | reverse complement strand
CCGCCGTCCTCGGCATCGTGGGCCGCTTCCAGTTCGTCCACCGTCACCGACCGGTCGATGTCGAAGGCGGCAACGCGGGTCCGGCGGAGCTGCGTGACGTGGCCCTTGCAGCCCAGCTTTTGCCCCATGTCACGCGCCAGGGCCCGGACGTACGTGCCGCGACCGCATTCGGCCTCGAACACCGAGGTGTCGGCGTCCGGCATGTCGACGAGTTCCAGCCGATCGATCTGCACCGGGCGTGGCTCCAGCACGACCGTCTCGCCGGAGCGGGCCAGATCATAGGCGCGTTCGCCCTGGATCTTGATGGCCGAGAACTGGGGCGGGACCTGCATGATCTCGCCGTGAAACTCGGGGAGCAGGGCTTCGATGTCGGCGCGCGACGGACGCAAGTCGCTCGTCCCCACGACGCGGCCCTCGGCGTCGTCGGTGTCGGTCTCGGCGCCCCAGCGGACCGTGAACTCGTAGGCCTTGGCACCGTCAACCGCGTAAGGCACCGTCTTCGTAGCCTCGCCGAGCGCGATCGGCAGCACACCTGTCGCCAGCGGGTCGAGCGTGCCGGCATGGCCGGCCTTCTGGGCCTGAAACAGCCAGCGCACCTTGCCGACGGCCTGTGTCGACGTCATGCCGACGGGTTTGTCCAGAATGATCCATCCGTTGATCGGATTGCCCTTCTTGCGTCGTGACATGCGCGTTTCGTTTCCCCGATGGAGAGCGCTCAGGTTCCCACTCGTGGGCCCGGCCGCCAAGTTCGATCTCTGAATCAATTGCGAAGCAGGGCTCAGCCGCGCCGAGAGGTGTCCTGGCGGACCTTCGGGCTGTCGAGGAGGGCGTCGATGCGGGACGCCTCGTCGAAGGTCTCGTCCAGCTTGAAGCGGACGTCGGGCGCGAACTTCAGAGTGAGCGCGTGAGCCAGTTCGCCACGGATGTACTTCTTGTTGCGCTCGAGCGCCGCGATGACCGGCGCTGCGTCCTTGCCACCGAGAGGCATGACGTAGGCCGTGGCGAGGCGAAGATCGGGTGACATGCGCACTTCCGGCACCGTGATCACGTGAGCCGCGAGCACGTCGTCGTGGATCTCGCCGCGCGAGAGCATGTCGGCCAGCTTGTGGCGCACCAATTCACCCACCCGGAGCTGGCGCTGCGACGGGCCGGCGGCGGGGGCGTCGCCGCCTCTTGAACGATTGCGTGGCATCTCTATCAGTCTCTCAAGCGGAGTTGGACCGCTTCGTTGCTGTCAATTCCGGTTCGCAGCCATGGGGCGCGCTCGGTGCAACGGCAGGGACCGAAACGACCGGTCCGCTGCCGTAGCAGGCGTCGAGCCTCCAGGCACCGCCTAGAGCGTGCGAGCGATCGTCTCCACCTGGAAGCACTCGATCTCGTCGCCCTCGCGGATGTCCTGGTAGTTGGCGAAGGCCATGCCGCACTCCTGGCCGACCGGGACTTCCTTCACGTCGTCCTTGAAGCGCTTGAGGATCGACAACGTGCCCTCGTGGATGACGGTCTTGTCGCGCAGCAGGCGTACCTTGGCGCCCCGCTCGACCTTGCCTTCCGTGACGAGGCAGCCGGCGACCTTGCCCTGCTTCGAGATGTCGAACACCTTCTTGATGCTGGCGTAGCCGAGGAAGTTCTCCTTCGTCGTCGGCGCGAGCAGGCCCGACATGGCCGCCTTCACCTGATCCACCAGATCATAGATGATCGAATAGTAGCGGATCTCGATGCCGAGACTGTCGGCGAGCTGCTTGGCCTGCACGTTGGCGCGGACGTTGAAGCCGAGAACGATCGCCTTCGAGGCCTGCGCCAGCGAGACGTCGGACTCCGTGATCTGGCCGACGCCAGAGTGCACGATGCGGGCCATGACCTCGTCGGTGCCGAGCTTCGCCAGCGAACCCAGGATGGCTTCCAGCGAGCCCTGCACGTCGCCCTTGACGACCAGCGGAAACTCCTTGCGGCCAGCCTCTTTCAGCTGCTGCATCATGCCTTCGAGCGTGCGGGCGGTGCCTGCCGAGCCAAGTGCCTCGCGCCGCTTGCGAACACGATAGTCGGTGATCTCTCGCGCGCGGGCCTCGTTCTCGACGACCGCGAACTGGTCGCCGGCTTCCGGTGCACTGTCGAAGCCCAGCATCTCGACCGGGACCGATGGGCCGCCGCGAACCACGTTCTTGCCCTTGTCGTCGATCAGGGCGCGGACGCGACCCCACGACGAGCCCGCGACGACGAGGTCGCCGACCTTGAGCGAGCCACGCTGGACGAGGAGCGTCCCCACGGGGCCCCGGCCGCGCTCCAGCTTGGCCTCGATGACGAAGCCTTCCGCCGAACGCTCGGGGTTGGCCTTCAGTTCGAGGACCTCGGCCTGGAGCAGCACCGCTTCGAGCAACTGGTCGAGACCGGTGCGCTTGATCGCCGACACGGGGATGTCGATCGTATCACCGCCCATGCTCTCCACCACGATCTCGTGCTGGAGCAGGTCGGTGCGAACGCGCGTCGGATCGGCGTTGGGTTTGTCCATCTTGTTGATGGCGACGATGATCGGAACGCCTGCAGCCTTGGCGTGATTGATCGCCTCGACCGTCTGGGGCATCACGCCATCGTCGGCGGCAACCACGAGGATGACGATGTCCGTCACCTTGGCGCCGCGGGCACGCATGGCGGTGAACGCCTCGTGGCCCGGCGTGTCGATGAACGTGATGTCCTGGCCGTTCTGGGTCACCTGATAGGCGCCGATGTGCTGCGTGATGCCGCCGGCTTCGCCGGAGGCGACGTTGGCCTGGCGAATGGCATCGAGCAGCGACGTCTTGCCGTGGTCGACGTGGCCCATGATGGTGACAACCGGAGCACGCGGCACCAGCTTTTCCTCGACGTCCTTGGCACCGATGAAGCCCTCTTCCACGTCGGCTTCGGAGACGCGGCGCACGGTGTGGCCGAACTCGCCGACGATCAGTTCGGCGGTGTCGGCGTCGATGACGTCGTTCATCTTGTGCATCGCGCCCTGCTTCATCATGAAGCGAATGACGTCGACGGCCTTCTCGGACATGCGGTTGGCGAGTTCCTGGATCGTGATGACCTCGGGAACAATCACCTCGCGCACAATCTTCTCGCGCGATTGAGGAATGCCGGATGCCCGGCGGGCGTCGCGCTCGCGCTTGCGGCGGAGCGAGGCCAGCGAACGCTCGCGCTGCTCGTCGTTCAGCAGCTTGTCGACCGTCAGACGGCCACGCTCGCGGCGATCGTC
>JBGSJD010000708.1:0-2806 GCA_041742195.1 Hyphomicrobiaceae bacterium | reverse complement strand
ATGGCGAGCATGCTGTCCTGCCCGGTCACGTAGCGCAGCGCCTGATTGACGAGGCCGAGCCCGCGCCCACGATCGTTGAAGGTGAGACCGCGCGTCGCGACCGACCATCGGGTGCGCGGCGCGTAGTGATCACGCAGGTTCTCGCCGACGCCGGGCAGGTCGTGCTGGACCGTGATCCCGAGCCCCTTGAGGCGCTCTGCCTGCCCGATGCCCGAGAGCTCGAGGATCTGCGGCGAGTTGATCGACCCCGCCGAGATCACCACTTCGCGCTGAGCCCGCGCCACCTGCGACCGGCCGCCGACCGAGAAGCGCACCCCGACGCAGCGCTTGCCCTCGAGAACGACGCCCTCGGTATGCGCCTCCGTGATGATCCGCAGATTGGACCTCTGGCGCGCGGGATCGAGATAGCAGTGTGCCGTGCTCATGCGGCGCCCGCCCGAGATCGACGCCTGGCTCATGGCGATGCCATCCTGCTGGGCGCCGTTGTAGTCGGGGTTGTGCCGGATGCCGACTTCGTTCGCGGCCGCGATGATCGCCTTGTAGAGCGGCGCCCTTGGTTCGGGGTTCGTGATGCGGAGCGGACCGTCGCGGCCACGGAACGCGTCGTCGCCGCCCCCGCGATAGCTTTCCATGCGCTTGAAGTAGGGAAGCACGTCGTGATAGGCCCAGCCCCGGTTGCCCATCTGCGCCCAGGTATCGAAGTCCTGCGCCTGCCCGCGCACGAACGCGAGCCCGTTGATCGAGCTCGAGCCACCGAGGATCTTCCCGCGCGGCACCGGCAATCGCCGCCCGTTCGTCGAAGCCTCGGGCTCCGACGAATAGAGCCAATTCGCGGCCGGGTTGGTGAGCAGTTTCGCGTACCCGATCGGGATGTGCATCCAAGGATGGCTGGCTGGGCCGGCTTCCAGCAGCAGCACCCTGTTACGGCTGTCCGCCGAGAGCCGGCTGGCCAGTGCTGCACCAGCCGACCCTGCACCCACGACGATGAAGTCATAGGTTTCGCTCGTCTCCTCGGCCACGTGTCACTCCGGATGGTTGGGTTTGGGGACGCTCTGGATCATTGGCCGCACGATCACGCCGCCTTTCGGCCCCACAACTTGTCCGAGGCGATCCGCGCCCCGTCCGCCGCCGCACGAAGCTTGAGCCACACGATCTCCTCGGCCACGTACTCGCGCCCGGCGAACGTGCCGAAGCCGCAGTCCGTCCCGGCGATCACGCGCTCCCTGTCGCCCACGGCGGCAACGGCCTCCTGAAGCCGCCGCGCCACGACCTGCGGATGCTCGACGAAATTGGTCGTCGTATCGAGCACGCCGGGAACGAGCAGCATGTGCGCCGGCAAGGGGTGAGCGGCCAGCGCCTCGTATTCGTGCTGATGGCGCGGGTTGGCGAACTCGATGGAAAGCGCCCCCACATTCGCCCGGTAGAGCTCCGGCAGGATCGTCGTCATGGCGATGTCGTAGATGTGCGGCCCGTCGTTGTTCCCCCAGCAGACGTGCAACCGGACCCGCTCGCGCGGAATTCCGTCGAGGCCCTTGTTGATGGCCGCCACATGCAACTCCAGTTGCTTCAGGAAGCCGGTTTCGTCGAGCTTCCCGAAGAAGCGGTGCCGCTCCATCGCCAGATCCGGGCTGTCGATCTGCAGCACGTGCCCCGCCTCGTGGATCGCCCGGTACTCGTTGCCGAGGGCCTCCGCGAGCGCCATCAGATACGCTTCGTGGCTGTCGTAGTGCTGGTTGATCATGGTCGTCGCGACGATGCCTGGCGACGGCGCCGTCATGAACGTCTCCCTGAACCCGCCGCCGAGCGCCTTGAGCCGTTCGGCATCGACCCGGATCGGCTTGCCGTCCACATAGCGCACCTCGCCGAGCGCCGCCGGCGCGTTCGAGAGCTTGGCGGCATGGGGAAACCGCGAGGCGGCCTGCCGGGCGTAGCTCGGAAACTCGATCTGGTCCCGCGCGGGCGGACGCTTCGATTCGCCTCCGAAGCCGCACATGCAGCGCGGCACATAGGTCTGGAAGCCGACCCGCGATTGCTCGCCGTCGTTGCCGACGTCGACGCCGGATTTCACCTGCTGCGCGATCACATAGGCCGTCGCGGCCTCGACCTCCTTGGCAAGGAGCCCCTTGTCGATCGCCTCGCCCGCCTCCTCACGGATCAGCATGTCGGCGAGGTGCTCGTTGCGCGGCAGGCTGCCGACATGCGTCGTCAGGATGCGATCGGTGCTGGCTAGCATGGATGGGCTCCGGTTCAGGACGTGCCGCGGGCCGCGAGGGCTCCGACGACCCGTTCGGGTGTCATGGGCATTTGGGTCAGCCTGACGCCGATGGCGCGCCGCACCGCGTTCGCGACGGCGGCCGCGACCGGAACGATCGGCATCTCGCCGACGCCCCTGAGGCCGTAGGGCACGCCGGGCACAGGCGTTTCGATGATCACGCAGTCGATGGCCGGCACGTCGAGGGCGGTCGGCATGCGGAAATCAAGCATGCTGGCGTTGCGCACGCGCCCGTCGGCGCCGTAGTCGATGGCCTCAGTCAGCGCCCAGCCGAGCCCTTGCACGACGCTGCCCTGAATCTGTCCTTCGACCGCCGTCGGGTTGAGCGCGCGGCCCACGTCCTGGAACGCGGTGTAGCGCAGGATCTCGATCCGCCCCGTATCCGGATCGACCTCGACGTCGACGACGTGCGCGCCCACCTCGACGCCGAACGGCAGTTTCGTCGAGACCCCGCGCCCGATGACGGCGCCGTCGCTCAGCGTCTGGCGCATCAGTTCGCCGATGCTGATCGATCCGGCGAGCGCACCGCCCGCG
>JBGSJD010000707.1:0-2363 GCA_041742195.1 Hyphomicrobiaceae bacterium | reverse complement strand
CTGAACGCCGCCGCCGCCGATGCGGCCCTCTCGTCGGGCGCCGAGCCTGTGGTGCTTCTGTCCCCGGCTTGCGCCAGCTACGACCAGTTCCGCTCCTTCGAGCATCGCGGCGACGTCTTTCGCGACCTCGTTCGGGCCATGCCCGGCATGACGGACGGAGCGCCGCCCGCATGATGCTCACCCGGGCCGACCGCAGCGTCCTGGCGGACTGGTGGTTCACCGTCGACCGGCAATTGCTGTCGGCGCTGCTGCTTCTGATCGCTGTCGGTTGCATCGTGTCGCTGGCGGCGAGCCCTGCCGTGGCGGTCAAGAAGGGGCTGTCGCCGTTCCATTTCGCCGAGCGGCATTTCCTGTTCGCGGCTGTCGGCGTCGTCGTGATGCTGGCGGCATCCACACTCGATCCGCGCCAGATCAGGCGCGTGTCGCTGATCCTGCTGCTCGGCGCTCTGGCGTTGCTCGTCTGGATCGCGCTGGCAGGCCCAGAGATCAAGGGCGCTCGGCGATGGATCTACGTGGCCGGCCATTCCTTCCAGCCGTCGGAACTCGGCAAGCCCGCGCTGGTCGTCATCCTGTCCTGGCTCTTCGCCGAAGCCGCACGGCGCACCGATGTCCCGGCCTTGCCGCTCGCGATCGGCGTCGGCGCGCTGTTCGCGGGCCTGCTGGTGGTCCAGCCGGACGTCGGCCAGACGATGCTCGTCGCGAGCGTCTGGGCGGCGCTGTTCCTGCTCTCGGGCCAGCCGCTGCGCTACGCCCTGATGACCGTGCCGGTGGGCGTCGGCGTTCTAGCCGGCGCCTACATCGCCTTCGACCACGTGCGCGGCCGCATCAACCGTTTCATCGATCCGTCCTCGGGCGACAACTACCAGATAGAGCGCGCCGCGCAGTCCTTTGCCGAGGGCGGGCTGATGGGGCGTGGGCCCGGTGAAGGCACCATCAAGACGGTGCTGCCGGACGCCCATACCGATTTCATCTTCGCCGTCATCGGCGAGGAGTATGGCGTCGTCGCCTGTCTGGCGCTGATGGGCATCTACGGTTACATCGCGTGGCGTGCATGCCGGCAGGTCTGGCACGAGCCTGACGACTTCGTGCGCCTGGCTGTGGTCGGTCTCGCCCTGCTGCTGGTGCTTCAGGCGTTGATCAACATGGGGGTCAACGTCGGGCTCTTGCCGGCCAAGGGCATGACCTTGCCGTTCATTTCGGCTGGCGGCTCGTCCAACCTCGCCTCGTCCCTGACGGCCGGCATGCTGCTGGCGTTGACGCGCCGCCGCCCGGCGCTGAGCCGCATTCCAAGGCCACAACTTCGCCCAACAACCGACGGCATCGTAGCGCGTTAGCGCCAACCGATCGTAGCGCGCTAGCGCCAAATGAAGGACGACCTGAGTGACGATGGGAACGCCGAACTCGAGCGTCATGCTGGCCGCGGGAGGAACCGGCGGTCATTTGTTTCCCGCCCAGGCGCTGGCCGAGGAACTGGCACGCCGCGAAGTCGCCGTCGATCTGATCACCGACATGCGCGGCGACCGCTACGGCACAGGTTTTCCGGCGCGCCAAGTGTATCAGGTGCCGGCAGCGACCATGTCGGGCTCCAATCCCTTGTCGGCGGCGCGCACGATCTTCACCCTCGCCCGTGGCGTCAACGCCGCCCGCCGCATCCTCGCGGAGGTTCGCCCCGCAGCGGTGGTGGGCTTTGGCGGCTATCCGAGTTTTCCGCCCCTCGTCGCCGCCAGCCTGATGAAGATCCCGACCGCTCTCCACGAGCAGAACGCGGTCCTCGGCCGCGCCAATCGCATGCTTGCACGCCGGGTCTCGGCCATCGCGACGTCCTTCGAGACGGTGCGGCTGCTCGACGGCGATGCGAAGGCCAAGGCCGAGTTCACCGGCAATCCGGTGCGTGACACCGTCGTCGAGTGGTCGGGCGTGCCTTATCGGCCGAGCATCCCGGACGAGCCCTTTCGCATCCTGATCTTCGGCGGCAGTCAGGGCGCGCGCTTCTTCTCCGAGGCCGTGCCTCCGGCATTGCGATTGTTGCCAGAGCCGTTGCGCCGCCGCCTGAGCATCATTCAGCAGGCCCGCCCCGAGGACGAAGACGCACTGCGTCGCGGCTATCTGCGCGAAGACGGCGCGGCCGATGTCGCTGCGGAGATTGCTCCGTTCTTCAAGAACCTGCCGGAACTGATGGCCGCCTCGCATCTGGTCATCGGCCGCGCTGGCGCCTCGACCGTGGCGGAGTTGGCGGTCGTCGGCCGCCCGTCGATCCTGGTGCCGCTGCCGCACGCGCTTGACAACGATCAGTTGGCTAATGCAACTCGGCTCGCTGCTTCGGGCGGCGCGGTCTGCCTCGAGCAGCGCGTCGCGACGCCGGA
>JBGSJD010000706.1:0-11164 GCA_041742195.1 Hyphomicrobiaceae bacterium | reverse complement strand
GATCGAGCGGCCCGACGCCCGCACTTGACAGCCGCAAAAGCCTCGGACCCCGTCGCGCCATGACCAGCCAAACCGCACCAGCCGCCGCCCCGAGCATCGACCCGTCCGAGGTCGATCGCTTCGCCCGCATCGCCGGCGAATGGTGGGACCCGAAAGGCAAGTTCGCGCCGCTTCACCGTCTGGGCCCGGCCCGGATGACGTTCCTGCGCGACCGCATCGCAGGCCACTCCGGCCGTCCCCTGCCGGCACCACGCCCATTGGCGGGCTTGTCGATCCTCGATATCGGCTGCGGCGGCGGCCTCGTGGCGGAACCGCTGACCCGTCTCGGCGCACGCGTGACCGGGATCGACCCGGCAGCCGACAACATCGCAGCCGCTCGGACCCACGCGGCGATCTCCAGCCTCGAGATCGACTATCGGGCCGTCACGGCCGAGGAACTGGCCGCCTCCGGCGCCAGCTTCGACGTCGTCCTCTGCCTCGAGGTGGTGGAGCACGTGACCGACCCGGCCGCGTTCATCGCGCTTGCCGCGTCGCTCACCCGTCCCGGCGGTCTCGTGCTGGCCTCGACGATCAATCGCACCACGAAAGCCTGGCTGTTGGCCATCGTCGGCGCCGAGTACGTGCTGCGTTGGCTGCCGGCCGGCACGCATCGCTGGGACCGGTTCGTCACACCGGACGAGATGGCCCGCCACATGACGGCGGCCGGCCTCTCCCGCATCTCCTTCGAGGGAATGGTCTACGACCCCCTCGGCGATCGTTGGTCGCTATCGTCCGATACGGACGTGAACTACTTCGCCGCCGCCGCACGGCCCGAAGCTCCCTGACGCGTCTCCGCGCCAGGAGAAGCGTCAGGCCATCGCACCTGGCCTTCCGCCCGACCTGACCCCGCGTTCCCTGGTGGCGTCAGTGCTTGCCGTGACAGTGCTTGTACTTCTTCCCTGAGCCACACGGGCACTTGTCGTTCCGCGCAACCCGGCCCCAGGTGGCGGGATCGTTGGGGTCGACCGCCCCGTTCGTTCGCCGCGACTTGACCGGCTCCACGCCACGACTGTCCGCCGGCCCGGCACTGAAGCCCGCCCCCATCGGCGGCCCGGCCAAGGCCGCTTCGGCGAGTGCGAATTCGTCCTCGCCCGTGAACGGATTGATGTGATGCGCCTCCATCGGCGGCAGCGGCTCCATATCGAGCGGCTCGGAGCCGTTTTCGCCCGTGAAGTTGAGGCCCATGAGTTGCACCGTGACCGCCTCGCGCAACTCGGCCAGCATCTTCTCGAAGAGCGTGAACGCCTCCGACTTGTACTCGTTGAGCGGATCGCGCTGCGCATAGCCGCGCAGATGGATCACCTGCCTGAGGTGCTCCAGTGTGACGAGATGCTCGCGCCACAGATGGTCGAGGGTCTGCAGCAGGACGGACTTCTCGATGTCCTTGAGTCGTAGCTTGCCGACCTCGGCCGGGTCCTTGTTCTCGAGGGCGTCGATGGCGGACACCAGACCACGCGCCTCCATGTACTGCTGGAGGAACGAGAAGCCGATCCGGTCGGCCTGCTGCATCGCGTCTTCGACCGAGCCGCCGCTGATCGAGATTTCGCTACGGTTGGCCTCGAGGATCGTCCGCCCGATCTCGGCCAGCCCTTCATGGCTCGGCTCTCGTTCGAGCAGCGCCTTGAGCTTGTCTTCCCGCTCGACGAACGCCAGCATTCCCTTGGCGCCTTCGTAGCCCTTGAGCACCTCTTCGCCGAGCATCGCCGCCTTGTCGTGGGCGACCTTGTCCACCTCGGCCGTGAGCCGCTCGCGGATTTCCTCGTCGGCGATGCCTTCCTCGTTGGCCCAGGCCTTGAGCGGCAGCTCGAGCCCGAACACGCGCTGGACCTCGGCGGTCAGCCCGTCGATGTTCCATTGCTCGGCATAGGCATTCTCGGGGATGTGCGCGCTCACGAGCTGCTGCACGATCTGGTGGCGCATGTCCGTGATCGTCTCGGACACGTCCTCCGTCCCCATGATGTCGACGCGCTGCTCGAAAATCACCTTCCGCTGGTCGTTCATCACGTCGTCGTACTTGAGGACGTGCTTGCGGGCGTCGAAGTTGCGCGCCTCGACCTTCTTCTGCGCGTTCTCGAGCGCCTTGTTGATCCAGGGATGCGTGATCGCCTCGCCCTCTTCGAGGCCGAGCTTCTGCAGCATGCCGTCGATCCGATCGGCGGCGAAGATCCGCATCAGATCGTCTTCGAGCGACAGGTAGAACTTGGTCCGGCCCGGATCGCCCTGGCGGCCGGAGCGACCGCGAAGCTGGTTGTCGATCCGTCGGCTTTCATGCCGCTCGGTACCGATCACGTAGAGACCGCCCGGCAGCGTCATGGTCTTGGCGGCGCGGCTGCCCTTGGCAGGCGCCAGTTCGATCACTTCCGAGGCGGCCATAACAACGGCCTTGTTCTTCTCCACCTCGGCCTTGATCTCGGCCTTTCGCTTGGTGATCTCGGCCTCGGACGGGGGACTCCCGGCCCGCGTGCACACCTGGATCCACTCGTCGAGACGGAAATCCACGTTGCCGCCGAGCTGGATGTCGGTGCCGCGGCCGGCCATGTTGGTCGCGATCGTCACCGCGCCCGGCACGCCCGCCTGGGCGATGATCTGTGCCTCCTGCTCATGGAAACGGGCGTTCAGCACCTGGTGCTTGATGCCTTTTTCCTTGAGCAGCTCGGCGAGCGTCTCGCTCTTTTCGATCGACACCGTACCGACGAGCACCGGCTGCTGCCTCTTCTGGGCTTCCTCGATGTCGTGGATGATCGCCGCCCACTTCTCCCGATGCGTCCGGTAGACCTCGTCGTCGAGATCGCGCCGCGCCACCTCGACGTTGGTCGGGATCTCGAGCACGTCGAGCCCGTAGATGTCCATGAACTCGTTGGCTTCCGTCGACGCCGTTCCGGTCATGCCGGAGAGCTTCTCGTAGAGCCGGAAGAAATTCTGGAACGTGATCGACGCCAGCGTCTGGTTCTCGGGCTGGATCGCCACGTTTTCCTTCGCTTCGAGGGCCTGGTGCAGCCCTTCCGAGTAGCGCCGTCCCTGCATCATGCGACCGGTGAACTCGTCGATGATGACGACCTGGTCATCCTTGACGATGTAGTCCTTGTCGCGCTGGAACATCTTGTGGGCCTTGACGGCCTGATTGACGTGGTGGACGACCGACACGTTCTCGATGTCGTAGAGCGACTCGCCGCTGAGCAGCCCGGCATCCCTGAGCATCTCCTCGATGCGGATGCTGCCGGCCTCTGTCATCGCCACCTGCTTCTGCTTCTCGTCGAGATCGACGAAGCCCTGCGTCTTCAGGGCCTCCTTCATCTCCTCGCGCGAGTGCGTCTTGGCCAGCTCCTGCTCGACACGGTCGTGCTCGGCGACCAGCTCCTTCACCAGCACGTCGACGCGCGTATAGAGATCGCTCTTGTCGTCGACCGGTCCGGAGATGATCAGCGGCGTCCGCGCCTCGTCGATCAGGATCGAATCGACTTCGTCCACGATCCCGAAATAGTGACCGGCAAGCTCGGGCTCCCGGCCGCCGAACTGCACCATCTCCCGCGCACTCATCTTCATGTTGTCGCGCAGGTAGTCGAAGCCGAACTCGTTGTTCGTGCCGTAGGTGATGTCGCAGGCGTACATCTGCCGGCGCTGATCGTCGTCGAGTTCGTGCACGATGCACCCGACCGTCAGGCCGAGGAACCGGTGCACCTTGCCCATCCATTCCGAGTCGCGTTTGGCGAGGTAGTCGTTGACGGTCACGATGTGCACGCCGCGCCCGGTGAGCGCGTTGAGATAGGACGGCAACGTGGCGACGAGCGTCTTGCCCTCGCCCGTCTTCATTTCGGCGATCTTGCCCTCGTGGAGCACCATCCCGCCGACCAGCTGCACGTCGAAGTGGCGCATGCCGAGCGACCGCTTGGAGGCTTCGCGCACGGTCGCGAACGCCGGCACGAGCAGGTCGTCGAGCGGCGTACCGTTCGCCAATTGCGCGCGGAACTCGGCAGTGCGCGCTTTCAGCGCCTCGTCGGAGAGCTTCGCCATCTCCGGCTCCAGCGCCCCGATCTCCTCCACCCGCCGCCGATACGGCTTCAGCTTGCGCTCGTTGGATGAACCGAAAATCTTCTGGGCGATCGAGCCGATCGAAAGCATGGGGCGGAGCCTCGAATGGTTTGGCCCGCCACCGGCGGCCGGAGCGGGCTCGACACCGGCCCGACGCATTCCGGTTCAACCGGTCGGCACGAAGCGCCATGGCGGTTCTCGAAAGAACGTCAGGGCGCCGGCGACCGGCGAGGGCCGGGAAAACGCCAGGGGCGATCCGGTGTGACCGGATGGGCGAAGAGATAAGGACGGGACCCCTGACTGTCAACGCGCCGCATGGGGCAACCGCCTCGTCTCCCGCCATCTGTACCTGCCTTTGGGAGGGCCGGAATACCCATCCGCGAGGCGTCGGGTCTCAATTTCGTCACCTGCGGGAGGTTTCGCTTGGCGAAAGCGGAGAGAAGGCGGTACCACCCGCCTCGCCGCCGTGCGGCCGACCGACGCCACCAGACTTCGAGGATCCGACGTGCAATCGACCCGACGCATCACTGGGCCAACCCTCTTTGCCAGCATCGCGCTGCTGGCCCTCGTGGCCGGCGCGCCTGTCGCTCTGGCTCAGGACCCGGTCGTGGCCACCGTCAACGGCCGCCCGATCACCGAGGCTGACGTCCGGCTCGCCGAGAGCGAGATCGGCAACGATCTGGGCACGCTCCCGGTCGAGCAGCGCCGCCGCGTCCTTGTCGAATATTTGATCGAGAACGCACTCTTCGCCGAGGCCGGCGAGAAGGAGAAGCTCGGCACCGGACAGTCGTTCGACGAGCGCATGCGCTACTGGCAGCGCCGCGCACTCCGCGACGCCTACTTCGACCGCTCGGTGAAGGGCTCGATCTCCGACGCCGAGGCGCGCCAGTTCTACGACGCCCAGGTGGCAGCCACCCCGCCGCAGGAGGAGGTCCGCACGCGCCACATCCTCGTCGAGACCGAGGAGCAGGCGAAGGAGATCTACGAGAAGATCGCCCACGGCGAGGATTTCGCGAAGATGGCCCGCCAGTTCTCGAAGGACCCGGGCAGCAAGGACGAAGGCGGCGATCTCGGGTATTTCGGCCGCGGCCGCATGGTGCCCCAGTTCGAGGAGTCAGCCTTCAAGCTGACCCGCGGGGACGTTTCCCTGCCCGTGAAGAGCCAGTTCGGCTGGCACCTTATCAAGCTCGAGGACAAGCGCCAGCGCTCGGCGCCGCCCTTCGACCAGATCAAGGATCGCATCACGGCCGCCCTCATCCATCGCAAGGCGCAGGAGATCGGCGCCGGCCTGCGTGGCGCGGCCAAGGTCGAGTTCGTCGACCCCGCCCTCCGCGCCCAGGTCGACAAGGAGACCGGGATGCGGCCCGTACCGACCCCATTCCCGCCGCGCTGATCGAGCATTCACGGACACGGCGGGAGTGGGTTGCACCAACTCCCGCCGTCAGATCTGCCGGCGATAGGACCGGATGCGGCTCGCCAGCACCTTGTCGATGCGGCGCCCGTCGAGGTCGACGACCTCGAAACGCCACCCTCCGGCATCCACGTGCTCGCCGATGCGCGGCAGGTGCATGAGGTGCGAGATCACGAACCCGGCGACCGTCGCGTAATTGCGGTCTGCGGGCAGCGTCAGTCCGACCTTTTCCGCCATCTCGTCGGCCGGCATCGACCCGGCGAGCAGCCACGATCCGTCGTCGCGCTCCTTCGCCATGAGCTCGCCGCCCCCGTCGTGCGAGCGGAACACACCAGCGATCGCCTCCAGAATGTCGGCCGGCGTCACGATGCCTTCGAAATCGCCGTACTCGTCATGGATCAAGGCCATCGGCACGTCGGCTTCCCTGAGCACGCGGAGCACGTCGAGCGCGTCGGTCGCATCGGGCACGATGGGCGCCGTCCTGATGTGACGGCGGACATCGAGCGGCTTGCCAGAAAGCAGATCCGCCAACAGCTCGCGCGTCTGCACGACGCCGATGAGGGCGTTGTCCGAACCCTCCCCTACCGGCAGGCGCGAGTGGGCAGTGGTGGTGAGCCGGGCGCGGATATCCTCCTCCGGCTTCGTTACATCGATCCAGTCGACCTCCCTGCGCGGCGTCATCAACGCGACCACGGCCCGGTCGGCGAGCCGCATCACGCCCGCGATCATCTCGCGCTCGCCGGCCTCGATGACGCCCGAACTCTCGGCCTCCGCGATGATCGCGCGGATCTCTTCGTCGGTGACCTTGGTTTCGTTCTCGGTCGATTGCCCGGCAGCCCGGAACACGAGTCGCGTCGAGGCATCGAGCAGCCACACGGCAGGGGCCGCCAGCCGCGAGAACAGTGCCATGGGCGGCGCCACCTTGCACGCGATGCCCTCCGGATTCTGCAGCGCCAGGTTCTTCGGGACGAGTTCGCCGACGATCACCGAAAGGTACGTGATGATGATGATGACAAGGCCGTAGCCGAGCGGACCGGCAACGGCCGGCGACACCCCTGCCGACTGGAGTGCGTCGCTCGCGCGGATGCCGAACGCTTCCCCCGAGTAGGCGCCGTTCACGATTCCGATGAGCGTGATTCCAATCTGCACCGCCGACAGGAAACGTCCCGGATCTTCGGCGAGACGGATCGCGGTCTGCGCACCGGCTATGCCGCCCGCCGCCATCACCTTGAGCCTCGGCTGCCGCGCCGAGACGACGGCCAGTTCCGACAAGGCGAACATCCCGTTGAGCAGGATGAGTCCGGCCACGATCAGCAACTCGATCACGTAGGGTTTCCGCCGACCTTCGACGGCGCCTCCTGGACAACCGCCGGGGCTACTCTCGGCGCTGGACGGTCTCCTCGTCATCGTCCGGCACGGTGAAACCGCCTTCTGAGACGAGCCGCGAGAAGAGCCCGCCCTTCATCACGAGCTCGCGGTAGCGGCCGCGCTCTACGATCCGGCCCTCGTCGAGCACGAGGATTTGATCAGCGTTCGAGACGGTCGACAGCCGGTGCGCGATGATGAACGTCGTCCGGCCTTTGCGCAACGCATCGAGGGCGCGCTTGATCTTGGCTTCCGTTTCGGAATCGAGCGCGCTCGTCGCCTCGTCGAGGATCAGGATCGGCGCATCCTTCAGGATCGCCCGTGCGACGGCGATCCGCTGCCGCTCGCCGCCGGAAAGCGACGTCCCCCGCTCGCCGATCACGAACTGATAGCCTTCCGGCTTGCGCATGATGAAGTCGTGCGCTTCCGCCAGCCGCGCAGCCCGTTCCACCTCGGCATCGCTGGCATCCGGGCGGCCGACGCGGATGTTCTCCGCGATGGTCCGGTTGAACAGCCCCGCGTCCTGGAAAACGACGGCGATCGCCTGCCTGAGCGATCCGAGCGTGACGTCGGCGATATTGCGCTGGTCGATGCTGATGTGACCCTGATCCGGCTCACGGCTCCTTTGCAGGAGCGCCAGCGTCGTCGTTTTTCCCGAGCCCGTGGGCCCGACCAGCGCGACGGTTTCCCCCGGCCTCGCCGTGATGTCGAGTTCGAACACGCCCTGCGCGCCGGGGCCGTAGCGGAACGACACGTTGTCGAACACGACCTCGCCCTTGACGTTCGGCATGTCGACGGCGCCGGGCTTCTCGACGACCGCGTCCTTCTCGTCCATCAGCTCGAAGAACGTGCGCAGCGTCGGCGCCTGCTGGTTGACCCGGACGACGAAGCCGGAGAGCTGGTCGAGTTTCCCGATTAGCAGGTTGGCAAACCCGACAAACGCCACGATCGAGCCGACGCTGATCTCCCCCTTCGCGGACAGTACTGCGCCGACGAGGAAGATCGCGACCATCGTGATCGTCGCTGCCGACCGCGTCAGCACGGTGAGCAGTCCCCACCACGTCAGCACGGGATACTGCGCCGACAGGAGCTGCCCCATGATGTCGCGCATCGCCTGCATTTCCGCGCCAAGCCGGTGGTAGCTCTGCACGACGGTGACGTTGCCGAGCACGTCACCGACCCGGCCGTAGACGTTGTTGTGGTACTGCTCGACAGCGGCCTGCCCGCTTGTCGTCCGCTCCACGACGAAAATGTTGAGCAGCACATAGAGCAGAGCCAGCGCGGCGAGAATGGACGCCATGCGCCAGTCCATCGCGATCGCCGTCGGCAGCAGATAAAGGATGCCGATCACCGCCGTGAGCTGCTCGCGCAGGAACGAGAGCCACAGCCAGAACAGCGCATCGGTACCGGCCAGGATCGATCGCACCACCGCGCCGGACCCTTTCCGGGCGTGAAAGCTGATCGGCATCGTGATGGCACGCTCGAAGGCGCCACCCATCGCCGCAAGGCGCCTGCGGTGCGAAAGCCGGTCCGCCGCCACGGCAATGACCACGCTCGCCACGATGCCCACCAGCCCGAGCACCGCCCACAGGCCGATGATGGCGAAGGCACCTTCACCCTTGGCAAGCGCATCGACGACCTGACCGAACAGCTGTTGCTCGATCACCTGGATGATGCCCACCGCCATGCCGGCGACGACCAGCGTCACCGACAGCATGCGCTCCGTGGAGAGCATCCCGATCGCGCGCAGGTAAATGCGCCAGGCACCGCCTTCCGACGGCTCGGCAGTCGTATTGGTCATGGGCGGGCTCAAGCCTTCCGCGGCGGGCTGGCGGGCGGATTGCCCTTGGAATGCGCCTTCCGGCGCGGATGTTTGATCCGATCCTGCAGCATGAACCAAGCGAACGTGGCCGGCATGAACCACGGCGTTCCCGTATACAGCGGAATGGCCTTCGGCGGACGGAAATCGAGAGCCGTTTCGCCTGCCGGCTCACCGAGAATCTGCTGGGCGGCCTTGGTGCCGGCCCACCGCGCCCAGACCACGCCCGAGCCGCAATAGCCTGTCGCATAGCGGACGCCATCGCGCGAGAACACGCGCGGGATCATGTCGCGGTTCATGGCGACATGCCCGAACCAGCTGTGCGTGATGGGCACGTCCTCGAGGATCGGAAAGATGTCGAGCATCGCACGCCGGAGACTCTCGGTCGGCCACGCCGGATCGCCGGCGATCGTACCGTCACGCCCGCCGAACAGGATACGTCGGCCGTCCGGTGATGGCCGGTAGTAATAGTGGAGCGCCCGCGTCTCGCTCAGCATGTAACCCTTGGGGCAAAGCTCTTTCATGAGGTTGTCGGAGAGCGGCGCCGTGGCGATGATCCGGCTCCGCACCGGTACGAGGCGTCGGCGCAGCCACGGATCGACCTTGTCGGTGTAGCCGTTCGTTCCCGTGATGACGTGTTGCGCCGTCACCGTTCCTCGCGCCGTCTGCACCTCGAAGCCATTGCCCTCGGGGCGTATTCCCTCGACCGCCGTCTCGCCGTGCACTTTGGCGCCGGCCGCGAGCGCCAGCCGCAGCATGCCGGCATGGAGCTTGGCAGGGTGCAGCCCGCCGATATCGAGCCGGACGAGCCCCCCGTGATAGAAATCCGTGCCAAGCGCTTGCCGCTGCTCGCCGCGAGACACGGCGAACGCCTCGATCCCGAGCGTGCGCACCAGCCGTTCGCCTTCCCGGGCCAGCGACTCGTAGTCCGATTGCTGCGACGCACCGGTGAAGCGCCCCGTCAGCTTGAAATCGCAGTCGATGTTCTCGTCGGCGATGAATTGCGCCAGGCTTTCGCGGGCCTCCTTGGCCTCGCGCTCGATACCCACCGCCCGCTGCGTACCGAACTTCGCCTCGAGCTCCTTGAAACCGGGCCTGAGGCTACCGCTCGCGATCCCGCCGTTGCGCGTCGACGCACCTTCGCCGGGCCGCTGCCGGTCGAACACCTGCACCGAGCGTCCGGCCCGCGCCAAGGTGATGGCCGCCGACAGCCCCGTGTAGCCGGCGCCGACGATCACTACGTCGCACCGGGTCGCCACGTCGCCTCTGGGCAGGATCGCGGGAGGCGCCGCCTCCCACCAATAGGGATCGTTTCGGATCATGTTGTCTCGCCCACGATGACGGCAGTCCGGCGACGGCCAGCATTGAGGCGGCCGCTCCGCTTGCACCTTAGCCGCGGACGGCGATCCCGCGAAAGGGGCGAGTTCGTCGGTTGCCTCGCCACTTGTCGCGCAGCGCTACGGCTACTTCGGCGCCAGGATCATGATCATCTGGTTGCGCCCTTCGAACTTGGGCTCGTACTCGACCTTGGCGATGCCTTCGGTGTCGGACTTCACCCGCTGCAGCACTTGCATGCCAAGATCGGTGTGCGCCATCTCACGGCCGCGAAAGCGGAGCGTGATCTTCACCTTGTCGCCCTCTTCGAAGAAGCGACGCATGGCCTTCAGCTTGGTCTCGTAGTCGTGGTCGTCGATCGCAGGGCGCATCTTGATCTCTTTGATCTCGACCACCTTCTGCTTCTTCCGCGCCTCGGCCGCCTTCTTCTGCTCCTGATACTTGAACTTGCCGTAGTCCATGATCTTGCAGACCGGCGGCATTGCATCAGGGGAGATTTCGACGAGATCGAGACCGGCGTCGATCGCCTTGCTCAGGGCCTCGAGACGCGCCACGACGCCGACGTTCTGGCCGGTTTCGTCGATAAGGCGGACCTCTCGGACCCGGATTGCCTCGTTGATCCTGGGACCTGTCTGTTCGCGTTCAGGCGCGGCGCGCATTGGTCGGCGGATGTTCGCTCTCCGTTGGCTGTTGATATGGAAGCAGTGCTCCGGCAAACCGACCGCCCGCACGCACACGAGCCGCTCGAATAGGGACTCGGGGAGCGCAGCAATGCGTCAGCCCGCCGCAACAGACCCGAATCTGGCGAATCGCGGCTGTGAGTCAAGAGTGTCGATGCAAAGCTGCCGCATTAATCGTCGACCGCTCCCCTTCGCGTCTCGTGGCTGTTCCAGCCAAGCCGGTCCCCAGAAGCTCGTCGTAAACCGCAAGTGTCGCGTGTTGCATGGCCTCCACCGTGAACCGGGCCGCCACGTGACCCCGCGCGCGCGCCCCGAGCGCCAAGCGCACGTCCGGCGCCAGTTCCAGTGCCGCACCCAGCGCCGCAGCGAGCGCCACCGCATCTCCAGGCGGGACCAGCCACCCGGTTGCGGCATCGCCCGGACCATCGGGGCCGGCTCCTATCACGGTTTCGGCCGGAGCTCCGATGTTCGTCGCGATCACCGGGC
>JBGSJD010000705.1:0-1581 GCA_041742195.1 Hyphomicrobiaceae bacterium | reverse complement strand
GCTCGAGCGCGGGCTCGCCCGCATGCGCGAGACCGTCGAGGGGAACGTCAAGCGCGGCCGGCTCTCGCCAGAGGCGGCGGCCAAGCTCGTTGCGAACCTCACGGGCTCGCTCGATTTCGCCGATCTTTCGGGGGCCGATCTCATCGTCGAGGCGGTGTTCGAGAACATGGCCGTCAAGAAGGAGGTGTTCGCAAAGCTCGACGCCGTCGCCAAGCCGGGGGCCGTGCTCGCGTCGAACACGTCGACGCTCGACGTCGACGAGATCGCGACGGCGACGCGGCGGCCGGACGACGTGCTCGGAATGCACTTCTTCTCGCCGGCCAACATCATGCGGCTCGTCGAGGTCGTGCGCGGGACGGCCACGTCGAAGACGGCGCTCGCTACCGCGATGGGGATCGCCAAGCGCATCAACAAGGTTGGCGTCGTCGCCGGCATCTGCTTCGGGCACATCGGCAACCGCATGGTCGAGGCGTACCTCGAGGAGGTGCAGGCGATGCTGCTCGAGGGGGCGACGCCGGCCGAGATCGACGGCGCGCTCGAGGCCTGGGGGCTCGCGATGGGGCCGAACGCCATGATGGATCTCGCCGGCATCGACGTCGGCTGGCGGATCCGGCAGGAGCACGCGCTCAGCGACGAGCGGCGGAGGCTCTACCGGGTCACCGACCGCATCGCGGAGATGGGCCGACATGGCCAGAAGACGGGCGCCGGATACTATCGCTACGAGGGACGCAATCGCATCGCCGATCCCGAGATCGTCGCCATGTTCGAGGAAGAGGCGCGAGCGCAGCAGATCAACCGGCGGACGTTGCCTCCCGAGGAGATCGTGGAGCGCTGCCTGCTCCGCCTCGCCAACGAGGGCGCGCAACTGCTCGACGAGGGCATCGCGCTCCGGGCGTCGGACATCGATACGATCTATCTCACGGGCTATGGGTTCCCCGCCTGGCGCGGTGGTCCCATGTGGCAGATCGAGCATGCCATCGGGCTTGCGGCCACGGCCGGGAAGGTCAGGGCCTACGAGGCCAAACATGGCGCGCGCTGGGCGCTGGCGCCGCTGATCGACCGGCTGGCACGGTCAGGCGGATCGCTGGCGGACGCCGGCAAGTCCTAGTCCCTGACGTCAGAGATCGCCCGCGACGCCGAGGACCGTGACAAGTTCCTCGGCGGTCAGCCCGCCATGATGGCCGTTGAAGGTGTTTCCGATCAGCCCCGGCTCGTGCCACCAGACGAAGTGGCCGAGATGGGGCAGCACGAGGATATCGCCGAGCCGCTCGCGGAACGCTGGGGTCACGCCCGACGGCGACCCGAAAAGGCCCGCCGCGATGGCTGCGTCCATGCGGAGCACCTCGGCGCGGTCCTGCAACTCACGGCTCAAGAGATCGAACGCCTCGTCGACATGGGCCGGCGCGATGTGCAGGAACATGTCCCGCGGCGAGCCGCAGGGCCAGATCGGAGCACCGGCCGGAGTGCGTTTCAGCCACGAGCGGAACTGGGGCCAGCGTTTGTTGATGGAGAGGGTCTCGTGGGCCGGCACGGCGATGTGGCCGTGGTCGGCGGTGAAGAGCCACAGCGTCCGCCCCTTCG
>JBGSJD010000704.1:0-3078 GCA_041742195.1 Hyphomicrobiaceae bacterium | reverse complement strand
CGACGCCGGCCGCGACGAGGCTCTTCATGGCCTCGGTGGGCAGGAAGGTCTCGCGATCGTCGGTGTGGGTCGCGTCCTTGTCCCAGGCGAGGTCGGTGTCGAACGTGCGCGGCGGCGCGTCGACGTCACCGGACCAGACCTGCTTCCGGCCCTTGGCGTCGCGATTGGAGCGGTCGGGCGGTCCGGCCGTCGTGACGAGGCCGATGCGGGCCTCGGACAGGCGCTTCGTGAACGGCGCGAACGGCGCGTCGTCGAAGTGGGCCCAGACATAATCGTTGTCGTAGCCGAGCGCCCGGTAGTAGTTCCGCGTCCGCTCCATGTAGGGGACGGGAGCGCCGGTGTCGTCGCTGGTCATTGCGCCTCCTTGATCGATCACGTCGGCGGCGGTTGGCGCCAACGACGCAAAATCGTCGCGCGATTTGCTTGCCATGCGCAACCGTCATGTTGTCAACAGATGAATGTGGCGTTCATCCCCGCGCCACGGTGGCGGCAGGGGAGGTTCGTATTGCTTCGGTCGCGTGGTTGCGCTCGAATGGCGGGCAATGGCCGCGCGCGAACTCAAACCATAACGGCCGGGTGGAGACGTCGCATGTTCCTCGACCAGATCCGGGCGGCCCCTTGGCCGCGCGACGTGGCACGCATCCGGTCGTGACGGTCGTGATGTCTGAAGTCGGCTGTCATTCAATTGCTTCAGCGGAGCACGACCGTGGCTGACGCCTCCCAGATGGCGCACGCGGCCGGCCGCAGTCCCGACATCGATGGGTGGCCAGCGTGGCTTCGGCTTCTCGCGGCGCTCGCTGTCTCAACGGTCGGCGGCGTCGGCATGTGGTCGGTCGTCGTCGTGCTGCCGGCGATCGAGAAGGATTTCGGGATCTCGCGCGGCGAAGCGTCGTTCGCCTACACGCTGACCATGCTGGGTTTCGGCTTCGGCGGCATCCTGATGGGCAATCTCGCCGACCGGATGGGCATCTTCCGGCCGATCGCCGGCGCGGGCCTCACGCTCGGGCTCGGGTATCTCGCGACGGCCTATGCATCGAATATCTGGCAGTTCGCCATCGCGCATGGGCTCGTGATCGGGTTCCTCGGAAGCTCGGTCAGCTTTGGGCCGATGATCGCCGACATTTCGCACTGGTTCGAACGAAGGCGCGGCATCGCGGTCGCGATCTGTGCGAGTGGAAACTATCTCGCCGGCACGATCTGGCCACCGATCGTGCAGCATCTTGTGGCCACCTACGGCTGGCGGCAGACGCACGTGTGGCTGGGGCTCTTCTGCATCGTCGCGATGGTGCCGTTGTCGCTCGCCTTCAAGCGTCGGCACCCGCGGGCTCATGCGGTGCCGGTCTCGACGCCGGGCCGGCCGGACCAGACGTCGACGTACGCGCCGCAGCCGTCGCCGGTGCCGCTCGGGGTCCTTCAGATCCTGCTGATCGTCGCGGGTGTCGCGTGCTGTGTCGCCATGTCGATGCCGCAGGTGCACATCGTCGCCTACTGCGGCGATCTCGGCTACGGCGTGGCGCGTGGCGCGGAGATGCTTTCGCTGATGCTCGGGCTCGGGATCGTCAGCCGGCTCATTTCGGGGCTCGTCGCGGACCGGATCGGGGGCACCAAGACATTGCTGCTCGGCTCCGTGCTGCAGGGCGTGGCGCTGCTGCTCTATGTGCCGTTCGACGGCCTGATGTCGCTCTACATCATCTCCGGGCTGTTCGGGCTCTTCCAGGGCGGCATCGTGCCGAGCTATGCGCTGATCGTGCGCCAGTATTTCCCACCGGAGGAGGCCGGCGCCCGGGTCGGCATGGTGCTGACGGCGACCATGATCGGCATGGCGTTCGGGGGATGGCTGTCGGGTGTCGTCTACGACGTCACCGGCAACTACCAGGCCGCCTTCATCAACGGCGTCGCCTGGAACGCCATCAACGTGGCGATCGTGCTGTTCATCCTGTGGCGCGGCAAGGCTCGCGGACGCAGCGCATATCGGCCGGTCGCACAGCCGGCTTGATCGCGATGGACGCCCGGACTTAGGCTCGGCACCAACGCCAACAGGAGACGCCGACGATGCCGAACGTGCTCACTGCGCAAGAGGTCGCGGACTACAATCGGACCGGATACCATTTCCCGATCGACGTCCTGTCACCCGCCGAGGTGGCCGCGTTCCGGGGGCACCTCGAAGCGTACGAGCGCGAGAGCGGCGGCCCGATCAGCGGCGCCATGCGGCACCGCAGCCACGTCCTCTTCACGTGGGTCAACGACATGGTGCGGCATCCGAAGATCCTCGATGCCGTCGAGGACGTGCTCGGGCCCAACCTCTACTGCTGGAACACCAGCTTCTTCATCAAGGAGGCGCGCGATCCGGGCTTTGTCTCGTGGCATCAGGACGCGACCTACTGGGGTCTCTCGTCGCCCGACGTGATGACGGTGTGGCTCGCCTTCTCGCCCGCGAACAAGGTCTCGGGCTGCATGAAGTTCGTCGCCGGCACGCACAAGATGCAGGTCGATCACGCGGACACGTTCCACAAGGACAACCTCTTGACGCGGGGGCAGGAGATCGCCGTCGACGTCGACGAGAAGGACGCGGTCTATGCCGAGCTGAAGCCCGGACAGGCGTCGCTGCATCACGTGCTGCTGTTCCACGGCTCGGCGCCGAACCGCTCGGACGACCGGCGCATCGGCCTCGCCATCCGGTACATCCCGACGCATGTGAAGCAGGCGGTCGGCGCGCGCGACTGGGCGACGCTCGTGCGCGGCGTCGATACGTTCGGGCATTTCGATCCGGAGCCGCGGCCGAGCCGCGATCTCGAGCCGGCGGCCGTCGCCTTCCACAAGGAAGTCAGCGAGGAGCAGGTGCGCGTCCTTTATCGCGGCACGGGAAAACAGGAATACCGGGCCTGAGGCGAGTGCCGGCTCAGCGGGTCACGACCCCGTTCGGAACGCCGAGAAGGTGGTCTACGGGGCCATGGCCGCCGCCGATGGGCAAGTCGGCGCCGGCCACGATGGCACGGTGCACGTAGTTTTTGGCGCGGCGGACGGCGTCCTCTAAGGGCGTCCCGAGTGCCAGTTCGGCGGCGATGGCGGCCGAGAGGG
>JBGSJD010000703.1:0-5823 GCA_041742195.1 Hyphomicrobiaceae bacterium | reverse complement strand
GCACGCGGCGTTCCTGATCGGCGGACCGGACGGGCACGGCGCAGAGGTCATCGCCGCGTCGGCCTTGCAGCTCTGCCTCGGTCGCCTGACGCTGCCACATGGGCTCGCCCGTGCCGTCCTCGCGGAGCAGCTCTACCGGGCGACGACGATCCTCGCGGGACACCCCTATCACCGGGCGTGATCGGGCATTCCCGGCCGCAAAATGGATTGACGAGAGGCAGCGTCCGAACGATAAGGACGGCTCGGCGCGGAGGATGATCTTCCGAGCCGCAATGCGCTGCCCGAGGCTCCGTCGACCCGCGAGGGTGGACCACCGAAAGACCGCAGGCCCGATTTCGGGCGCATGTGGCGCCACAGGGTGCGGACAACAGGACGGAGAAACCGATGTACGCTGTCATCAAGACAGGCGGCAAGCAATACCGGGTGGCTGCCAACGACAAGGTGATCGTCGAGAAGATCGACGGCGAAGCCGGCGCGGCCGTGGAATTCACCGAGGTGCTCATGCTCGGTGGCGACGGCACCGCCACGGTCGGCACGCCGATGATCGCAGGCGCCAAGGTGCTCGGCGAGGTCGTCGAGCAGGGCCGGGCCGACAAGGTGATCGCCTTCAAGAAGCGCCGCCGCAAGAATTCGCGCCGCAAGCGCGGCCACCGGCAGCACCAGACCACGGTGCTCATCAAAGAGATCGTCGCGGCCTGAACTGCTGGCCACCACGCGAGATTGAGGACACAGACAGATGGCACATAAAAAGGCAGGCGGCTCGTCCCGCAACGGCCGCGATACCGCGGGCCGTCGCCTCGGCATCAAGAAGTTCGGCGGCGAGAGCGTCATCTCCGGCAACATCATCTGCCGCCAGCGGGGCACCAAGTGGCACCCGGGCAATGGCGTCGGCATGGGCCGTGATCACACCATTTTCGCGGTCGTCGAGGGGAACGTCGAGTTCCGTACCAAGGCCAACGGCCGGACGTACATCTCGGTCAACCCGGTGAAGGCGGAAGCCGCGGAGTAGCCCTGTTCCGGACAGACCGGGATCAGGGCGCGAGCCCGGTCCCTATACTCTCCTTACACGCGGGGGAGGCGGGCAACCGCCTCCCCCGTTGGCGTTTCAGGTATCGTGCTTCGTCATTTCGTTCCGCAGCGTGAAGGAGCTGCAACCCATGAGCCGGATCGGTGGAAAGCTGTTGCTGTCGTGGGGGGTCGAGCCCGGCGCCCGTTTCAAGGACGTACTCGCGGAAGCGCGCCGCCTGGAGGGGCTCGGAACCGACCTCGACGCGATCCGGGAGGCCGTCGTCGCGCTCTACCCGAAGCCGGCAATCCTCGTGCGGAAGTCCAAGGGTGCGTTCGCGGAAGCCATCACGGCCGAGACGGACGAGGATGTCGAGAACATCGCCGCCGTGCGCCGGCACATGGCCGAGCTGATGCGGTGCCCGATGCTGGAGCACGGCGCCGTCATGCCGGATGCCTGCCCGGCAGGGAGTGCTCCCGGGACCATCCCGGTCGGCGGGGCGGTGATCTCGCGCGCAATCCATCCGGCGTTCCATTCGGCGGACATCTGCTGCTCGATGTATGCGACCGTCTTTCCGGAAGGCGTCGACACGGGCGCCTTCATGGATGCGCTGATGGCCTCGACGCGGTTCGGGCCGGGCGGACGCGCACCCGAGGACCAGATCGGGGATCCGATCACCGACGACATCGAGGAGACGCGCAATCCCTTCCTGACGGGCCTCGTCGGGCGGGCGAAAGCGCAGCTCTGCGACCAGGGCGATGGCAACCATTTCGCCTTCCTCGGCTCGCTGGAGGTATCGGATGCGCTCGTCGCGACGCTGGCGAAGACGGGACAGGGCGGGCTCGCCGGCGCGCTCCGCGGATCGGCGCGGGTCAACGTGCTCGTCACGCACCACGGCAGCCGTGACCTCGGCGCGCAGGTCTACAAGCGTGGTCTCGCCGCTGCCGTGCAGCACACCAAGCCGATCTCGCCCGAGACGCCGCCGCATCAGGCGTGGCTCGATCCGGAAAGCGACACGGGTGCCGCGTACTGGGGGGCGCTCGACTATGTGGCGCGCTGGACGCGCCGCAATCATCAGCTCGTCCACGAGCGGACGCTGGGGCGGCTTGGAATCTCGGCGCTCGCCGCGTTCGGGAACGAGCACAATTTCGTCTGGAAGCGCGGCGATCGCTATTTCCACGGCAAGGGTGCGACGCCGGCGTGGACCGGTGCCGACGGGCATGCGCTGATGGGCCTGATCCCGCTCAACATGGCGGCGCCGATCCTGCTTACGCTGGGGAGCGACCGGACGGAGTTTGCGTCGTTCTCGCCGCATGGCGCGGGTCGCAACAAGAGTCGAACGGCGCTCTTGCGCGAGGCGGGTCTGATCGGGCTCGAGCCCGAGGCGTTCCTGGCGCGGTCGCGGGAGCTGCTCGAGCGCCAGACCGAGGGGCTCGACGTGCGCTTCTTCTTCGATCGCCCGGACGTATCGGAAAGCCCGATGGCCTACAAGTCCGCCGATCAGGTGCGGGCGCAGATCGAGGCGTTCGGCCTGGCCGATGTCGTCGGCCTGATCATGCCAAAAGGCTCGATCATGGCCGGGGATTACGATAAGCCATGGTTTCGCAAGAAACCGAAGTCATGACTGCGTTCAGCACTGCACGGGCAGGTGCGCTTCCGGGCTCATTGGTGGCCATGTCGTTACCGATCATCGAAACGCCGCGGCTCATCCTGAGACCGCTGCGCACCAGCGACGAGCCGGAGTTCCTGGCTCTCGCCGGCGATTGGCAGGTGGCGCGCATGACCAGCGACATTCCGCATCCGCTGCTGCCGGCGCAGGCACGGGCCTGGCTGAAGCCGGTCGAGGGCGACGTGCGCTTTGCCATCGACGTGCACGGGCGCCTGATCGGAAGCGCCGGCTATTTCCGGCGCCGATCGGGGGTCGCCGAGCTCGGGTTCTGGCTCGGTCGCCAGCACTGGGGGCTCGGGATCGCGACGGAAGCGGCCGGAGCGGTGCTGCGCCACGGTTTCGCGGTGGATGGCCATACGGCATTCTCGTCGGCGCACTTCGCCGATAACGCCGCCTCCCGTCGCGTGCTCGGGAAGCTCGGGTTCGAGGACGCCGGGCAGTCGCGGATGTGGTGCTCGGCGCGGGGTGTCGAGGTCGACGCCGTGACGATGTGGCTGTCACGCGAACGGGCCGACGCCGTCCTCGGCTCGATGGGCGAGGCGCCGGAGCCCGCACAGGCGGCCGGCAGCAATCGCTTTTCGCGCTGGCTCGACCAGGCGCGCCGAGCCATACGTGATCACACCCGGACCTGAACGGCGCCGGGAGAGAGCAGGCTAGTCCAGTCATGAAGTTCCTCGATCAAGCCAAAATCTACATCCGGTCCGGTGCGGGCGGGAACGGCTGCGTCTCGTTCCGTCGTGAGAAGTTCATCGAATATGGCGGGCCGAACGGCGGTAACGGCGGCAAGGGCGGCGACGTCATCATCATGTGCGTCAGCAACCTGAACACGCTGATCGACTATCGCTACCAGCAGCACTTCTTCGCCAAGAACGGGGAAGCGGGCATGGGCCGGGACCGATCCGGCGCCAATGGCGACGACATGGTCATCAAGGTGCCGCCGGGCACCGAGGTGCTGGCCGAGGACCAGGAGACCGTCATCGGCGAGCTGCTCAAGCCGGGCGATCGAACCGTGATCGCCAAGGGCGGCAACGGCGGCTTCGGCAACGCACACTTCAAGACGTCGACCAATCGCGCGCCACGCCATGCCAATCCCGGACAACCCGGGGAAGAGCTGACCATCTGGCTCCGCATGAAGCTGATCGCCGACGCCGGTCTCATCGGGCTGCCGAACGCGGGCAAGTCGACGTTTCTCGCCGCCGTCTCGGCCGCCAAGCCCAAGGTGGCGGACTACCCCTTCACGACGCTGCATCCGAACCTCGGTGTGGTGCGCGCCGGCGAAACGGACTTCGTACTCGCCGATATTCCGGGCCTGATCGAGGGTGCGAACGAAGGCGCGGGACTCGGTACCCGGTTCCTCGGGCATGTGGAGCGCTGCGCCGTGCTCCTTCACCTCGTCGATGGAACGCAGGACGACGTGGCGGAGGCCTATCGTACGGTTCGGCGCGAGATCCGGGCCTATTCGCCGGAACTCGCCAAGCGGAAGGAGATCGTCGTCCTTTCGAAGTCCGACGCGCTGACCCCAGAGGCCGCCGAGGAGAAAGCCGCCGAACTCGGCAAGGCCGCACGCAAGAAGCCGCTGATCCTTTCCGCCGTGTCCGGTCATGGCATGAAGGAGGCGCTCTACGCGATCACGCGCGAGATCGGCCGGCGCAATGCGCAAGAGGCCGAGGCGCTGGAAGAACTCGAGGGCCGCGCCGCCTGGCGACCGTGACGCGCGCCGTCATCGCACTCACCAGAGGACACCGACCACCGACATCTCCCGAGACGGGACCTTCGAGATGCCCACCAGCAAGACCAAAGGCGCGCGGCCCGAGTGGAAGGCAGCGCGGCGCATCGTCATCAAGATCGGCTCGGCGCTGCTCGTCGACCGGAGCACGGGGCGGCTACGGTCGACGTGGCTCAACTCGATCGCCGACGACATCGCGGCGCTTGCCACGGGCGGGCGGGAAATCATTCTCGTGTCATCGGGCGCCATCGCGCTCGGCCGGCACATGATGGGGCTGCCGAAAGGCGCGCTGGAACTCGAGCAGAGCCAGGCCGCGGCCGCCGTCGGGCAGATCAGTCTCGCGTCGGCGTGGCAGGACGTGTTTCGCGCACGCGGGCTGACGGCAGCGCAGGTGCTGCTCACGCTCGGCGATACGGAAGAGCGGCGGCGCTATCTCAATGCCCGGCGCACGATGGATACACTGGTGGCGCACGGCGTCATCCCGGTCGTCAACGAGAACGACACCGTGGCCACGGCCGAGATCCGCTACGGCGACAACGATCGGCTGTCGGCGCGCGTCGCCTCGATGATGAGCGCGGATTGTCTGGTGCTGCTCTCCGATATCGACGGCCTTTACACCGCACCGCCCGCCGACGATCCGGTGGCCAAACGGCTCGACGTCGTCACGGCGATCACGCCCGAGATCGAGGCCATGGCCGGCGATGCCGGCTCCGAGCTTTCGAAGGGCGGCATGGTGACGAAAGTCGCGGCCGGGAGGATCGCCATCGGGTCCGGCTGCCACATGATCATCACGTCGGGGAAGGTCCTGCACCCGCTTGCGGCCATCGCGGCCGGGGCGCCGTGCACGTGGTTCCTCGCGTCGTCCGATCCCGTCACGGCGCGCAAGCGCTGGATCGCCGGCAACCTCGAAGCACGTGGGACGGTCGAGATCGATGCGGGTGCCGAGAAGGCGCTCGCCGGTGGCAAGAGCCTCCTGCCGGCCGGCGTGACGCGTGTCGACGGGCAGTTCGACCGTGGCGATGCCGTCATCATCCGGGCCGCGGATGGACGCGAGATCGGGCGTGGGCTCGTCGCCTATAGCCATGAGGACGCGCAGCGTATCGTCGGCAAGAAGAGCACCGAGATCGAGCGCATTCTCGGCCATGCCGGCCGGGCGGAACTCATCCACCGGGACGACATGGCGTTGAGCAGGGTGTAATTTTCGGATCTTACCATTCCCATTTCTTTCAATGGGTCATCTCATCTTCTTCATGTACTGGACGAGATCATGAACCGCCCCGAGCGCATTACCGATGCAGAAATCGCCAGCTTGATGCGCGACATGGGACGGCGGGCGCGCGCTGCCCAGTCCGCCCTCGCGCTGGCTGCCACGACCGCGAAAAACACAGCGCTCATGACAGCGGCGCGGCTGCTGCGCGAGCG
>JBGSJD010000702.1:0-2897 GCA_041742195.1 Hyphomicrobiaceae bacterium | reverse complement strand
TGCCGGGCGGCCACCCGTTCCGCCGGCCGAAGGAACGGCGGCGGGGCGGGACGGCGTTGTCGTGCGATTGGCCAGCGCCGTGCGGTCGATCTTGCCATTGGCCGTCTGCGGCAGGCGATCGAGGATCGTGAGAGCTGCCGGGACCATGATCTGTGGCAGTCGACGGGCGACCTCGCCCAGCAATGTCGCGGGGGTCGGAGACGTGCCCGGGGCAGGGACAACGAAGGCCGCGAGTTCCGCCGTGCCGCCGGCCGCCTTGCGCGCGACGACCGCCACCTGGGCGACCTCGGGACTTGACGCAAGCGTGGCTTCGATCTCGCCGAGCTCGATGCGGTGGCCGCGGATCTTCACCTGCTGATCGATGCGGCCGAGGTACTCGATAGCACCGGACGGATGCCGTCGGGCAAGATCGCCGGTGCGGTACCAGCGGCTCGTGCCGGCCACCGTCGTGCGCGTGACGAAGCGCTCTGTGGTCAACTCGGGACGGCGCCAATAGCCGTCGCTGACGCCGATGCCGCCGATGACGAGTTCGCCCGCGACGAGGGCCGGCAGCGAATGCCCGGCTGCGTCGACGATGTCGATGCTCTCGCCCGCGAGCGGTGTTCCGAGTGGAACAAACGGCATCGCCGGCGCCAGTTCGGCCGCCGTCGACCAGACCGTGGTCTCGGTCGGGCCGTACATGTTGAGCGCCGGACCGGAGACCGTGGCGACGAGAGCCTCCGCCATGTCCGGCGGTAGCGCTTCTCCGCCCACGAGCATGGCGCGAAGACTTGCCAACGCGGCGCGGCCGTCGTCGTCCGCCAGAAGCATGGCGGCCATGGAGGGCGTGCACTGGAAGTGGGTGGCGCCGTGTCGGACGATGTCGGAGGCGACGGAAACAGGTTCCGCCGGGCGGGCCGCGCCCAGCCTTGCGCCGACCTCGGCCAGATGCGGCAGGCTCGCGAGGACCGCGTCCGTATCGACGCCAAAATCCACGAGGCAGGCCAATTCGTCGACACCGAGCGCCTTCAGGCGCCGGGCGAATTCGGCGCATCGATCCGGCGTGCCGAACAGGCCGCTCGACCCATAGTAGCGGTCGAAGGCGTGTTCGAGGACGGCGTCCAGATCCTCGGGGCCGAGGTCCGCGGCGGTCAGGCGCTTTTTGGAGGCCGCCATGCCACCTTCGCCCTTGGCGACGAGGGTCGGGAAATTCCATTCCGCGGCGCGCACGATGTCGACGGCGGAGGCAAGATACCGCTTCATGGGCTCGCGGACCGCGTCGCGCACGCTCTCGTCGTCGGGGCCGACGAAGGTGTGCAGCATCAGCGTGACGCGACCCATCCCGTCGTGCCCGGCTTTCGCCCATGCACGACGGTAGGTGGCTATATTCTCGGCCATCTCCTCGACCGACATGCCAAGGAGATGGGTCAGGACGTTGGCGCCACGCGTGCCCGCGATCTCGAAGGTCTCGGGGTTCTTGGCAGCGGTCAGCCACACGGGGAGTGCCGGCTGCACGGGGCGGGGCAACGTGCCGATCTCGGCCATCGTGCCGTCCGGCTTCGGACGGGCAACCTTCTCGCCACGCCACAGGCGTGCGATCGTGTCGATGTGCTCGAGCATGATCTGCTTGCGCCGCTCGAAGGCGTGCGGGGCCAGAACGAAGTCCTCCGGCATCCAGCCCGACGCGACCGCGATGCCGACGCGTCCGCCGGACAGATTGTCGATCACGGACCAGTCCTCGGCGACGCGGACCGGGTCGTGGAGCGGCAACACGATGCTGCCGGCGCGAACGGCGACGCGCTTCGTCACCGCGGCCACGGCGGCGCCGGCGACAGCGGGGTTCGGATAGATGCCGCCGAAGGCATGGAAATGGCGTTCCGGCGTCCACACGGCCTCGAAGCCGTGGGCGTCGGCGAAGCGCGCGCCTTCCATCAGCAGGCGATAGGTGTCGGGGACTTTCGCGCTCGCCTGGCTCTCCGGGGGGGCGGCTGCGAAGTAGAACAGGCTCAGCGATGGGCCGACGTCCCGGCTCGCTCCGTGGTTCGCCGGCTCCGGAACCTCGGAGTAGAGCGCGACGGTGAAGCCGCGGGTGAGAGTCCAGAACAGTTCCAGCACCGAGATGTCGAAACTGATCGACGTCACCGCCAGCCAGACGCCGTCGCGTGGGCCCGGGATGCGGGCGTCCATGGCGGCAAGGAACGCCGTGACGTTGGCGTTCGTGACGCACACGCCCTTGGGTTTGCCGGTGGAGCCAGACGTGTAGGCGAGATAGGCGAGATCTGATGGGGCGCGGGACGGCGTGGTGGTTTCTGCCATCGCGTCGACGACGGTCGGAGCGGACAGCGGATCGCCCATCAGATCGAGGACGATGGCACCGGCTTCAGTCGCCTTGGCCGGATCGTCGGTGACGAGCAGACGAGCGCCCGAGTCCTCGAGGATGAAGGCGCTGCGCTCCGCCGGAAACCGCGGGTCGACGGGGACGTAGGCGGCGCCCGTCGTCAAGATGGCGAGCAGCGCTACCACCATGGCCGGCGTGCGCTCCATGGAGACGGCGACGAGGCTTCCGGGGCCGCTGCCGCGGCTCTGCAAGACGAGGGCGAGGCGGTCGACCTGTGATTTGAGCGCGGCGTAGGTGATGGTGCGCGTGTGCCAGCGCAGGGCCACGCGATCGGGCGTGCTCGCTGCTTGCGCGTTGAAGGCACTCGCGACGAGGCCCACCGGCACGGAGGTATCGGCGGCAGCGTTGATGGCGGAGAAGACGTCGTGCTCGGTCTTGGGGACGAGGGGGAGGGCGACGGTCCGGCTCGTCGAGGCCCAGGCCATGGCATCGAGCAGGTGGGCCAGATGCCTTGCCATCACCTCGGCCGTCGCGCGCGTAAAGACGGCGCCGTCGACGTCGAGGACGACACGGTCGGTGC
>JBGSJD010000701.1:0-1820 GCA_041742195.1 Hyphomicrobiaceae bacterium | reverse complement strand
TCGCCGCCGCCTACGACCGCATTCTCGCGGCCGCCAAGGCCTACGCGCCCGACGCTCATGTGGAAGGTGTTCTCGTCCAGCCCATGGCCGCCAGGGGCCGCGAGGTCATTCTCGGCATCAATCGCGATCCCCACTTCGGTCCCATGCTCATGCTGGTCCTCGGCGGCATCCACGTCGAGGTGCTGAAGGATGTCGTGTTCTCGCCGGTGCCGATCTCGCCGCCCGACGCCGAGGCCATGATCGCGCGCCTCAAGGGTGCGGCGCTGCTCGGCCCCGTCCGTGGCCAGCCCGCAGCCGACCGCGCGGCCCTCGTGGACATGATCGTGAAGCTGTCGCAACTCGCCGCCGACCACGCCGATACCATCGCCGAGATCGACCTCAATCCGGTCATCGTTCACGCCGAGGGCCAAGGCGCCACCATCGCCGACGCCCTCATCGTGAAGGTGACGACCTGAGACACGCTCGTCCCCTCTCCCTGTCCTGTACGGCCATCGGGAGGGGAAAAACTGAGGCAAACTCGTCCCGTCTCGATAGTCCTGCACGGGAATCGGGAGTGGGAATAGCCTTATGCAAACTCGTCCCCTCTCCCTGGTCCTGAACGGCAATGGGGAGGGGTAGCACTGAGGCAAACTCGTCCCCTCTCCCCATTCCTGCACGGCCATGGGGAGAGGGTTAGGGTGAGGGGCAGCGGCTTGCTCCCCACCCGAATTGATCCACCCGGGCGGCAACCCTGAAGCCCGCATCGCTTCGCCGCCCTCACCCCGACCTTCTCCCCGCACGAGGCCAGTGTGCGGCGAGAGCGAGAAGCAGGAGAGACACATGACCCAGTTCACCGATATCGGCGTCACGACCGAAGGCCACGTCGGCATCGTCGAGATCCGCCGCCCCCCGCACAACTTCTTCGACATGTCGCTGATCAAGCAGATCGCCGACGCGTTCGAGGGCTTCGACAAGGACATCAACATCCGCGCGGGCGTGCTCTGCGCCGAGGGCAAGGCCTTCTGCGCCGGCGCCAACTTCGGTGACGGCTCCAAGCTCGACAAGGACGGCAACCGCCCGAACGAGAACCAGATGGGCGGCCACCTCTATCAGGAAGCTGTCCGCCTCTTCCGCACCAGGAAGCCCATCGTCGGCGCCATCCAGGGCCCGGCCATCGGCGGCGGTCTCGGCCTCGCGCTGGTGCCGGATTTCCGCGTCACCTGCACCGAGGGTCGCTTCTCTGCGAACTTCACCCGCCTCGGCTTTCATCCCGGCTTCGGCCTGACGCACACGCTGCCCCGTCTCATCGGCCCGCAGCAGTCGGCGCTCATGATGTACACCGGCCGCCGTCTCAACGGCGAAGAGGCCGTCAAGATCGGCCTCGCCGACATGCTGGTGCCGCTCTCCGAGGTGCGCACGACGGCGATCGCGCTGGCGAAGGAGATCTCCGAAAGCGCGCCGATCGCCGTTGCAGCCACCCGCGCCACGCTGCGCGCCGGCCTTGCCGACGCCATCAAGGCCCAGACCGACCACGAACTCGCGATCCAGAGCGAACTCCGCAAGTCCGAGGACTTCAAGGAAGGCGTCCGCTCGGTGGCCGAGCGTCGCGTCGCCAACTTCCAGGGCCGTTGAGCCATGACGGCCCCGCCCTCTATCCGGTGCGCGGGGCCGCGGGTTTGGCGCTGTAGCGGTACGACCTAGAGGACGCGTTCATGACGTTCCAGATCCCCGACGATCCCGGCCTGCGCGACAAGGTGGCCATCGTGGCCGGCGGCGGCGCCGTTGGTGACGGCATCGGCAATGGCCGCGCGGCCTCCATTCTGCTCGCCAACGCCGGCACC
>JBGSJD010000700.1:0-2046 GCA_041742195.1 Hyphomicrobiaceae bacterium | reverse complement strand
GCAGCGCCCGGCACCCGCGTCGATCTCATGGTGCGCGGCAAGCCGCTGCCGGCCGAGATCGTCCGCCTGCCGTTCCAGCCGCACCGCTACGTGCGCAAGCCCAAGGCCTGAGCGCAGCCACCCATCACGCATCTGTCTTTTCATCGCGAGGAACCCGCATGGCTTCGACCAGCTTCACCAAAGAGCACGAATGGATCAGCGTTGACGGCGACGTCGCCACCGTCGGCATCACGGCCCACGCCGCCGAGCAGCTCGGCGACGTCGTCTTCGTCGAGACGCCGGACGTCGGCCGCACCGTAACCGCCGGCGAGGCCTGCGCCGTGGTCGAGAGCGTCAAGGCCGCCTCCGACATCTACGCGCCCGTCTCCGGCGAGGTGATCGAGGTCAACGCCGAACTCGCCGGCCGTCCGGCCGCCGTCAACGAGGCGCCCGAGGCCGATGGCTGGTTCTTCAAGCTCCGCCTCGCCAATGCGGGCGAACTCGCCGGACTGATGGACCGCGCCGCCTACGACCAGTTCGTGAAGGACAACGGTTGATCGACCGGGCTCCGCCGACTTGGGGCCGATCCGTATCCACGCGCCGGATGCGCCAGTGGGCATCCGAAGGCGCAAGCACAACGCGCCGGATGCGCCAGTGGGCATCCGAAGGCGCAAAGTCAACGCGCCGGATGCGCCAGTGGGCATCCGAAGGCGCAAAGTCAACGCGCCGGATGCGCCAGTGGGCATCCGAAGGCGCAAAGTCAACGCGCCGGATGCGCCAGTGGGCATCCGAAGGCGCCAACTAGGAGTCCCTGATGCGCTATCTCCCGCTCACCGATGCTGACCGCCGCGACATGCTGGCCCGGATCGGCGTCTCGGCCGTCGACGATCTCTTCGTCGCGGTGCCGCGTGACAAGCTGATGCGTGATCTCCCGGCGCTCCCGCGCACCAAGAGCGAACTGGAAGTCGAGCGCGAACTCTCGACGCTCGCCACCCGCAACACGCCGGCCGCCTCCGTGCCGTTCTTCCTCGGCGCCGGTGCCTATCGCCATCACGTACCGGCGACAGTGGATCACCTGATCCAGCGCTCCGAATTCCTGACGAGCTACACGCCCTACCAGCCGGAGATCACGCAGGGCACGCTCCAGTACCTCTTTGAATTCCAGACCCAGGTTGCGAACCTGACCGGCATGGATGTCGCCAACGCCTCCATGTACGACGGTTCCACTGCGGCGGCCGAGGCCGTGCTGATGGCGCATCGCATCACGCGCCGGAAGAAGGCCGTGTTGTCGGGCGGTCTCCATCCCCAGTACGCCGACGTGATCCGCACGCTCGCCCATCACGGCGGCTCGGCGGTTGCCGATCTGCCGCCCGATCCCATGGGCGCCGAGGACATCGCCTCAGCGATCGACGCGGAAACCTCGTGCGTTGTCGTCCAGTATCCGGGCTTCTTCGGCTCGGTGCGGGATCTCTCCGACGTTGCAGCGGCGGCCCACGCCAAGGGCGCGCTGATGATCGTCGTCGTCACCGAGATCGTGGCCTTGGGCCTTCTCCGCTCACCCGGCGAAATGGGCGCCGACATCGTTGCAGCCGAAGGCCAGTCGATCGGCAACGGGCTCAGTTTCGGTGGTCCCTACGTCGGCCTCTTCGCCACCCGCGACAAGTACGTCCGCCAGATGCCCGGCCGCCTCGCCGGCGAGACGGTGGACGCCGAAGGCCGTCGGGGCTTCGTGCTGACGCTCTCCACCCGCGAACAGCACATCCGGCGCGAGAAGGCGACGAGCAACATCTGCACCAACTCGGGCCTCTGCGCGCTCGCCTTCACCATTCACACGACGCTGCTCGGCGAGGCCGGCATGCGCAAGCTGGCGCGTATCAATCACGCCAACGCCTGCGATCTGGCCGACCGGCTGGCGGCCTTGCCGGGTGTCTCGGTGCTGACCGAAGCCTTCTTCAACGAGTTCACGGTCCGTCTGCCCGGCAGCGCCGCGGCCGTCGTCGACAAGCTGGCGGCGGCGGGCATCGTCGCCGGTCTGCCGGTGTCTCGCCTGCTGCCGACCGATCCGGC